>JALUJE010000106.1 GCA_027057185.1 Helicobacteraceae bacterium
AGGTTAAAAAAGCGGTTGATGATATTTTGAAACATGGAGACAAGTCGCAGTATGCTGTTATCGATACGCGTGCTATGAGTGAGATCATCGGCGAACGTAAAATGGACAATTGTGCACGAAGCGGGCATATTCCAGGAGCAACGTTTATTGAATGGAATAAAATCTCAGATACACAAAATAAAAAGTCATTTAAGTCAGCAGATGAGATGCAAAAAGTTTTTGATCATTACGGTGTTAGCAAAGATAAAACCATTTATGCTTACTGTATGGTCGGTACCGGGCGAAGTTCAGAAATTGTCACGGCATTGCGACTGCTTGGCTACAAGGATGTTAAAGTCTTTACCGGTAGCTGGGATGTCTGGGGTAACGACATGAACTTACCATTGAAACGATAAGCAAAAGGGTATAAACTATGACAAAAGTTATGAATAATAAGCGTAGAAATTTTCTGAAGATATCGGGAATGACCGCTGCACTGGTGGCATCACAGGGAAGCCTTTTTGCTAAGACGCAGGTTATGTCAGTTGAAAACGGCAAAGACGATTATCCAAATACCAACTATACGGAAACGATGTATCGTAATGAATTTGCATTTACGTATGGAAAGAAAGAAGAACACGGATTTGCTTACCACTGCGTAAACTGCCAAGGAAACTGTGCCTGGGAAGTCTGGTCACATAACGGGGTGATTACCCGCGAGAATCAGTCGGCGCGTTATCCGGTTATTAATGCGAAAATTCCCGATTTTAATCCTCGTGGATGTAACAAAGGGGTACAACATTCGCAGGTGATGTATCAAAAAGACCGAATTCTTTATCCGATGGTGCGTGTCGGAGAACGTGGTGAAGGGAAGTGGCGCCGTGCTAGCTGGGACGAGGCTGCCGAGATTGTTTGTCAAAATATTTTTGATACCTTAAGTGATCCGGAACGAGGCCCTGATAAGCTCATGGTGCATGCCGGAACCGGACTGTTGACAGAAGGTCGTCGTGGTGCGCCATTGCGATTCTCCACACAGTTGGGAGCAAACCGTATTTATCCTTCTTCATATTTGGGTGATATGTTCTCCGGAGCTGCTATTGCTTATGGTGAAGGAAACCTAGGATGTACTTGGGACTTCATGTATACGGTCGATACGGCAGTGATGTGGGGCGGCAACCCGTCGGTATCGCGGATTCCTGATGCCCATTTTGTTTGGGAAGGCAAATATAACGGTGCCAAAATCATTGTGATTACACCGGAGTTTAATGCGACAGCAAAATCAGCAGATCTTTGGATTCCGATTAAAGCGGGTTCTGATAATATTTTAGCCATGAGTGTCATTCAGGTGATTCTTGAGGAGAAGCTTTACAAACCGGAATTTATGAAAGTCTATACGGATCTCTCCTTTTTGGTTGACACCAAGACGCAAAAAATGATTCGCCGTAATGATATGGAGCATACGGAAAATAAAGAAGATCACCATAAGTGGGATGAACAGTTTTACTGCATGAATGCGATGGACAATACCCCATATTTAATGCCTGGAACCGAAGGCCATGACAAACGTACTCTACGACTTCCCGATAATGTCAAACCGGCACTGGAAGGAAGATGGACTATTACAGATGTACATGGGCAGAAGCGAGAGGTGACAACGGTATTTGAACTGTTGAAACACTCTGCAACACAATTTTCACCGGAAAAAACAGAAAAAATAACGGGAGTTCACCCCGATACCGTGCGGCTGCTTGCACGAGACATTGCTATTCCCAAGGTCGTTGAAATCACTACCGGATTCTCTTTGAACAAATATTTTAATGGTATGATGACTATCTGGAATGTGGCATCTATCTGTGGACTTACCGGCCGGATGGGTCCTTATGGCGGTCTCAATACGGAAAATGAGTTTCAGCTTTCGGGTCTGGGAGCACTTTCAGGATTTAGCGGTAAGTATGCACCGCGTTTTGGTTCAGGATTTGTCGGCGAGTTTATGAACGGTAACGGCATGAAAACTTTTAAGCAGTATTTTAACGATGAAGATGTGCGGCGGGCGCAAAACGGCATGAGCAAAGAGGAGTATATTACGGTACTCGAAGAGATGCTTGCTGCAGGGGAGAATGGCAAAGCCAATATGGAGTCCGAGCATGGTAATGTGGTCAAACCGTGGTGGCTACCGACGACAGCACTTATTGTAGCAGACTCGACATTCCGCCGAAATAAGGCCAGTGAATATCGGAATGCTTTTTTGAAACGCATGGACTTTTGGGCGTATGTCGATTACCGCATGAGTGAAGCGGCACAATATGCCGATGTCCTGTTACCGGCGAAATCGCATTATGAGGTGTATGATTTGCGTACTTCGCCCGGGTATCACCGATTTACAAATCTGGCACAGCCAGTAGCCAATATTAAAAATGTCGGTGAAGCCAAAGACGAGTGGAGCATGTTTACATTTCTCGCCAAAAAACTTGAAGAGATTGCAAATCGTCCGGAAAATATTGCCAAAGCCAAAATTAAAGACGACAAACGGTATGCTCGTCCGGGATACCATGATCTTACGATTTTTCATAAAGAGTATACCAATACCGACGAAGAATCTGAAGGGGAAGGTGAGGTATATCTTGGTACCGATAAAATGGCGGTACAAGCAGCATTGGAAAAATGTGCACAATATGAGCCGTGGACCATGGAGAAGATGTATAAAGTCGGAGGTTTTTTGCTTATTAACGATAAAGCGGCACAAACATCACCGCTCTACTCGGACAAACCCTATAACTCTAATGAGTTTCATCTCTATAAATTTGAACCGATGCACACGATTTCGGGTCGCCAGACATTTTATGTTGATCACGATATGTTTATTCGTATGGGTGCAGCAACCAATACGGGAATGGAGGGAATTCGCCCACAACGCAAAGAGTACCCGTATGTCCTGATGACGCCGCATGCAAGATGGTCAATTCACTCGAACTATAAAACATCACGAACCCTGCTTCGCTTGCAGCGAGGTGTACCGGCTGTGGCACTTAACCGCGTTGTAGCAGAGAAGAAAGGGATTAAAGACGGCGATACCATTCGTGTCTATAACAGTCTTGGAGAGTTCTATGCCATGGCAAAACTCTCCTCCTCGTCACCGGCGGACGGTCTGGTGATGGAGCATGGGTGGGAACCGTACATGTATAAATTCAACAAAGGGCACAATGAGGTGGTACCTACGTCATTGAACCTGTTAGAAATGGCAGATGGATGGGGGCACCTCAAGTTTGGTGGTCTTTGGGACGGTAACCAGTACGCATACGATGGCGCTGTCAATTATGAAAAAGCAAACGTTTAAGGAGTTTAGATGTCTAAAAGACAATTAGCAATGGTAATGGACCTGAACAAATGTATCGGGTGTCAGACATGTACCGTAGCATGTAAGACTCAGTGGACCAACCGTAACGGCCGTGAGTATATGTATTGGAATAATGTTGAGACTTATCCGGGGACGGGGTATCCCAAAAACTGGATGGATCTAGGAGGCGGCTTTGATGCCGCGGGCGATCTTCAGCCCGGTGTCATTCCCAATTTAGAAGCCGATTACGGTGTGCCGTGGGATTACAACTATGATGCGCTTGCCGGAGGTGCCAGTTTCGAGCCAAATGTTGAACCAACGTGGGGACCTAATTGGGATGAAGACGAGGGAGACGGGGTATTTCCACAGGACAATTACTTCTTCTACCTGCCACGTATCTGCAACCACTGTACGAATCCGGGATGCCTGAGTGCGTGTCCCCGTGATGCTATCTTTAAACGAGAAGAAGATGGCGTGGTGCTGGTAGATCTTGACCGGTGTCAGGGATATCGTTACTGTATTGCAGGGTGCCCATACAAAAAAATCTATTTTAACCCAAAAATTTCCAAGTCAGAAAAATGTATTTTGTGTTTTCCCCGAGTAGAGCAGGGGCTTCCGCCGGCATGTGCACAGCAGTGTGTCGGACGTATCCGTTTTGTCGGCTTTTTAGATGATGAGGAGTCGCAGGTATACAAACTGGTACATAAGTATAAAGTGGCACTGGGCTTGCGCAGTGATTATGGTACGCAGCCGAATGTCTATTATGTGCCGCCGACTGAATCGCCGGTAAAATTTGATGCTGAGGGGAAAATTATTGAAGGCTCAGACCGCATTCCGGTAGAAGAGCTTGAGAAACTATTTGGTCCAGAAGTGCATGATGCCATTAAAACGCTGAAATCAGAAATGAAAAAGCGTAAAGAGACGGGTGAGAGTGAATTGATGGATCTGTTAATTGCCTATCAGCACGCTGATATGTTCCGTCTGGACAATACGTACTATCAGAAAGTTGCCAAAGAGAAGGGTCTCAATCCGTTGGCTCCGGTGGATACTCGCTATATTGCAGGAAAGTACACCAAGACAGGGCACAGTATCAATTTTACGCACGGTGCTGGATCTACAGCAGGAGGGCATCACTAATGAAAACCATAGTAACAACACTGTTAGTATCTGCACTGGCGAGCAGCACACTTTTTGGTGCAAATGCGACCATCAATGCACTAAAAGTAGCGGATGACTTAAGTACCATTTCTTATGCGTCGGCGCTTTGGAACAAAGCGACCTTTGCTCCTGTCGTACTGTACCCGCAGACGACTATTCGCATGAACGACAAAACAGCCAACGAACTCAATGCTGACAATCCCGCTAAAAAAGCCATGGTGGCCGCAGTCTACAACGATCACAGTATTGCTTTTATGATACGATGGCCTGATGCGACTATTAATGTGCAAAAAGGGGAGCGTACTACAAGTTATGCCGATGGATTTGCCGTACAGTTTGCGAGTCATTTTAGTGATCCAAATGCCTTGCCATACATTGGTATGGGATCAGAAGGACGACCGGTAGTGGTGTATCTGCAAAAAGTGGCAAAAGATATTTATGAGCCTAACGGTAACGGTGACGTGGCGCTTCAGGTCAATCGTAATCAGACGGATCTTTTTGGAAAGGCACTTCAAGCATTTGATGATGAAGTTGCATCGTTAGGAAACAGTGACTATGAACGATCGTTCATCAGTGAGGGGTTTCGTTCGATGACAGAGATTAAAGACGGTAGCAACAATTCTAATGCTCGGATTCGTTATATGAAGCGAAATAAGGGCTGGGAAGGTACCCTGACCCGTGCGCTTAGAGATGAGTATGTTAATCTGGATGCTCCTGTGATTCCTGTTGCATTTGCTGTTTGGGATGGTGAAAAAATGGGACGAGACGGTTTAAAACATCTCTCAGCCTGGGTCGCGGTAACGCTTCAGGGAAAATCTGGCGGCGAGGCACTGATTCATGCTCTTGAGGGTACTTTGGTCGGTGATCCAAAAGCGGGTGAGCGTGCCATTGCTGCAAACGGTTGTGTCGGCTGTCATCAGATAACGTCTAAGGATGCGCCGAACCTGATGGGACCTTCTTTGGTCAACATTGGCGGATATTCGACGGCAGGATATTTAAAAGAGTCTTTACTCAAGCCATCGGCAGTAATTGTTCCGGGATATAATCGTAACGCACATCCTGCGTATCCGTGGTATACTTTAAATAATGGTAAGCGGGTATCGAGTATGACGGATTTTTCATGGCTGGATGAGAAAACTCAAAATGATATCGTCGCCTACCTGCAGACGCTTAAAGCGGAGGTGAAATAATGAAACGTATCGCAATGACGGTTCTGGCATTGAGTTTAAGCCTGTTAGCCGATGAGGGTGCTTTTGAAAAAGAGGGCTTTTTAACGACACAGGCCTGTGCGGAGCAGGGTACATTCAAAGATTGCTACATGGAAAATTTTGTCTGTGGCGGTGATGGATGTTTTCAAACAACTGAGGCAGGAGTCGATAAAAAGACTCCGCTGGTACTCTATTCTCATGATGATGGTATCATTTATAAACTCGATACCTCTAACGTACCGCGCGAGGCATTCGATATTGGTATCAGCCGTAACGGCGTGGCGGTTACAGGGGAGTATGACAGTAGTAGTAACACCATTGTCGTGCACGAATTTAAGGCACCGCCACCACCGAAAAAATCCTTTTTTAAAGGGTGCCTCTAGTTTCAAAGCAAGTGCTTTGAAGCGGTACTGCCATAATTTACATGTAATTTTGTAGGTGCCTTTAAGTGCCGATATGTTACAAGTCTTCAGAAATAATTTAGGATAGTTGATGAACAAAGAGTACCGACTCTATATCTATGCCTTTTTATCACGGGTGATGAGTGATATGCCCGATCGACGGTTTATTGCCGATCTCAAAGTCAATGATGCGCTATTAGATGTTCTGGGAGAATCAAGTAAAAGATGGCTATTGCAACACGATAACGACACTATTTTTGAAGCATTAAATGCGGACTTTACTTCAATGTTTATTCTCAATACCCAGCCTGTGGAGGCTTTTGTGCTCGATGCCAAGAACGAGACGCTGGTTGGACTGCAAAATCCGGTGATGGCATTCTATTTTCAACATGGATTTGAATTGAATATGGAGCAGACCGAACTGATGGCACCTGATCATCTCTCCATAGAGTTTGGTTTTATGCAATCGCTCATCTACAGGGATGAGCTTCAGTCGCAGTATGATTTTATGAAGATTCACTTGATGATGTGGGTTATTCCTTATATGCTAGGAATGCAGCATATGGCTCAAACCCCGTTTTATCGGGATATTTGTGATTTTATTGTGGAGTTTTTAGTGGCAGACTATGCGTACTTGAATGCGGAATGTAATCATGCGTAACGGTGATTTTGTACAGAACAAAGCACTGTTTAGTTTTAATGCGGCAGAGTGTTTGCGTAATGCTTATTTTCACAATACATGTACGCTTTGTATTGATCTGTGTCCCAAAGATGCTTTGCTTCTGGTGCGTAATAAATTAACCCTGATGGGAACAGAGTGTATCGAGTGTGCTGCTTGTATTGGAAGTTGCCCTACAGAAGCCCTTGATATAGAGAGTTTTGATCCTAATGCCTTTACGATGACCTTTCAAGAGCAGGAGAACAAGATATTGTCTTGCCAAAGCAATACGCCGTGTCTTGGGGTGTTTGATACGCCTCACTATATTACTATGGCACTACAAAGTGACGTGGCTCCCCGATGTGATCTTTCGCATTGTGAAGGATGTCGTCTTAATGATGGGCGCACCGTCGAGCAGGCCATTCGTCACAAGATCGTGCAGAGTAATGACTTTTTGGAGCATGTCGGCATGGAAGCGCGAAGCATTACGATAAAAGAAACATCTGATGATGAAGCCGATAGTGCCCGTAGAGCACTTTTTCGAACGGCATGGAATACTGTGCATGAAGTTATCCGTGATAATGAAGAACAGGAGCCTGCGATAATGACACGTACTCTTGCAGGTGGCAAGACGGCACTACCACTAAAATATACCCTGCTAAAAAACTCGATTAAAGAGCATATTGGACAGTTCAGCACTACTCATTTAGAAGGAGTTCATCCACTGTTTTTCAATAAACGTATTGATTTTGAAGCCTGTACCAACTGTGGGGACTGTATCCAGTTCTGTCCGACGGAGGCTCTGTTTGCGACGTCGGACAGACAGGGTATCATCTTTAAATCAGGAATGTGCATTGGGTGTGGTATTTGTGACGATATCTGTAAGAGCAGTGCCATTGGCACGGAAATGGGTTTAGATCTGGTCGCCGTTGCTTTTGATAGAGCGGAAGAGCTGGTACATTACGAGATGGTAATGTGTCATGAGTGTCGCTGTCCTTATCCCTATAAAGGAGGCGACCCTCTTTGTGAGCGCTGTAAAACATTTCATGATAATTTTGAAACCATGTTTATCTTAGCTAAAGATCAGTAAAACTCACTCTTTATCCATCTTCTCTTTGGCTCCTTTGATGGCACCGTCAATGGCGGACTTGGCAACGCTCCATGCATAAATACCCATTCGTTTAGCTTCCTGAGCTGTTTTGGAGTTCATTACCTTACTGCTTTGCTGCAGGGCATCTTCTTTAATATCGCTAAAACGTTCTTTCATTGTCTCAGCGGTTTCACGAGCTGCTTGAATGAGATGCTCCATATCAAATTTAATATCGCCGGTAATCTCGTCGAGTATCTCTTGAATCATTGGACTGTTCTGTGCGGCAACATCATGAATGATACTGTTAAAGAGTGCATCAATATGATGGAGTTCTTGTTGGAGTGAGGCATAATTGTCAATCAGTATCATCTTGGCTTCATCGGGCATATAAAGTAACTGTTTGTTGAATTTATTGATGGAGCTTGTCAGCCCCTGACGCATTCCGCGCAATGTACCGCGCAGAATCTCCTTGGCGCTATTGGGGGAGGCTTCGGCAACATAGGTTGCGGTATTTAAAATGGTACTTAAAATACTTTTAACACGCAAGGTATTGGGAGTCTTTTCATTGAGCGTATGTGTTGTGATCTCTTGAATAGCTCCTTTAATACTCTCTTCAATATTCTCACTTTTCTCCAGAGCGGTGATAATTGCCGATTCACACATCTCTGCAAGCATATCATACAGATCAATGGATTGTAAGCGAATCTGGTGCAGCATGGTAAGAATTTCTTGAGGACTTTCCTGAAGGGCTTTTTCGATAGCATCGAATGTCTCTGCTTTTGCCAATTGTAGCGCTTCGCTTTTTTTTTCTAGCTGGCGTTCAATGCGTTCTTTTTGGGCAAGAAGTTCATCGACTTCATCGTGCAGTGATTTGACTTCAGCGTCCATAATTGCGGATGTGATAATTTTGAGTTCATTTTGTGTCATACCGGAAGTAGAGATATCCCACTCATTATGAATATGTTGCAGCAAAGCATCAGTACGCTCTTCAATGCTGTGGTGAGTATCAGATCTGTAAGTGCTTTTAATGTCCCGTTCGAGTTGTTTGTAGTCCATAGTGCTCCTCCTTACAGAACCATTTTAACATGTTGATTGGCCTTAAGTGCTTCGTAAATAAAATTACGATCCTCTTCATTGTGCACCAGAAGGTCAAGATTCATGCTCAAGTAGGTGCCACTACAACTCTGATTTGACTGTTTTAGTGTATGGGCACGTTCACAGATGACATCGTGAACGGCCTGTTCGAGTCGTTCGCGCTCTTTGCCAATAATCTTATAGGTCCAGTTGCAGGGATACTCCAGTTGGAGTTTTTGCGTACTATCGTTGATAATTTCCACTCTTGCCTCCTTCTTTGGATTCGAGTTGGATCTGATGTATGACCATCGCCTTGTCAATGGCTTTGACCATATCATAAACGGTAAGCAGTCCAATGCTTACTCCGGTGAGAGCTTCCATCTCCACTCCGGTTTTCCCGGTCAATTTTACTTTGAGAAACATCTTAAACCCGGGTAGTTCCGGTAGCTCTTGCATATCACACTCAATACCGCTGAGATTGAGTGGATGACACATGGGAATCAGTTCGCTGGTTTTTTTTGTACCCATAATTGCGGCAATTACCGCTGTCTGAAGTACCGGTCCTTTTTTGGCTTTTTCATGGATGATAGCATCATAGGCATCACGACTCATCTCAATAATGCCACTGGCAACCGCGATGCGGGTACTGGACTCTTTCGCCGAGACATCGACCATTTTGGGGCGATCGTGCTCATCTAAATGGGTTAATTTCATTGTGCTTCCAACAACGTAAGTATGACGTCATTATAGCAGAGGATTTTCAATAAATTACCATGCATTGCGGTAAACGACTAAGGAAATGTATGAAAACTAATTCTTTGAGTAAAGTTTTTGTTAAAGTGGTCGATATAACTCGAAATAAAACCATCAACCCTAAAGGAGAAGTTATGAAAAATATTGCTGTTACAGCCCTCGCAGGTATGTTGTCAGTCAGTTTATTGGCAGGATCTGAAGCGTCATACCCTGCCACATGGAAAGAATTTGTGAGTGTTAAAACGCCGCTGATGAAAGCCGGAGGTGCTCTTCCTGGGTGTGATGCCGATGTCAGCAGTCTGCCCAAGGTGTATCAGGAAACGGTAGCGACCTATTGTGCCGTGAAAGAGGGTGGCCCTGGAGTAGTAGAAATTTTGGTAGCACCTGAAGCACTTGAGACCTATAAAGCCAGAAACGGAGCATTTCACGACGGCGATACCCTAATTTTGCATCTAAAAGACCTTCAGGTACTTTTTGTTACATCCTATAAAGGAAACAAACCGCTGTATGGCGTGTATGACGAGTCTGGAAAAGACGTTGCGTCTTCTGAGGGTTCCGGATTGCACCCAAATGACTGTCGAACTTGTCATACGGGCTATGAAGCATTTGGTGTCAATGGTCAGATGGGCTCATTAAAATAGTATTTGATACGTTAATTATAAGGAAATTGTTATGGTATTAGGGAGGTTGTTGTCTATAAAAATCTTGATTCAGCTCATGGTTGCAGTCATCTTGTTAGTTTCGTTTATGGTAACGGGGTATTTTTTGTATGAGGAGAAAGTGCATGAAAACGAACAGCATCTTGAGGAGATCAGTAAGGTGGCATTGGCTCCTATTGTCACCCTAGCGAATGCTTCGGTAGCGGGAGGGAATATCATGCGATTGAAAAATCAAGATGCCCAATCGCTTTATCATACCACCAAGGCACTGTTTATATCCATTAAGGGAATGAGTAATGCCAAAGAGATTTTTGGTAAAAAACAGCCCCCTAAAGAGATTGCATACACCTATCTTGGCAATACGGAAGCACCCGCATCGCTCTCTCAAAAAGCGGCATGGGAATTGCTCAGAAATACGCCCGAGACCCAGGGAGTCTTTTTTTCACCGGATCGTGCCTATCTGATTATTAAAAAGCGACTCGATGTCGCTAACGGCGGTGAGGTACAGGCAATTTTTGATTCGAGTCGATTGACATCACTACGAGTGAATACCATTGTGGCACTGCTCAAGATTCTTATTCCGATTATGATTATTTTTCAGATATTGGCATTTTTCATCTCCCGTAAAATTTTAGAACCGTTGATCGAGACACAAAAAACTGTAGACGCCATGGCACAAAATCGTGACCTTACTACCAGTATTGAGTTGGTGAAGATTGTAGAAATCAATGCGATTAATAGGAGTTTCAATAATCTCGTTGAGAGTATGCGGGGATTGATTCTCGATGCCAAAAGTATCTCTGGGTCGACGCAGCAGCAGAGCAATAATTTAGTAGATATATCTGAAAAGACGTTAGCAGAAATACAGACTCAAGATACCCTGATTGCAACAACCTACAAAGATCTTGTCTCGATAAACGAGACTATTGCAACGTTGTGTGATGATACCAAAGAGGGCATTCGCGCTATTTCCGATACCAAACAGTCTGTGGATGACTTTAGTTCGCAACTTGAGAGTATGGCGGCACATATTATGCACAATCTGGAAACCGAAACGGAATTGAGTGAGCGAATTCATCAGGTGAGTGTTGAGACGGCAGAGGTAAAACTGGTGCTGGATGTGATTAAGGATATTGCCGATCAAACCAATTTGTTAGCCCTTAATGCTGCCATTGAGGCGGCACGCGCCGGTGAGCATGGCAGGGGTTTTGCTGTTGTCGCCGATGAGGTTAGACAGTTGGCCGAAAAGACCCAAAAAAGTCTTAACGATATTGAGAGCACGGTCAATGTTATTGTTCAGTCTATCTCCAACGTCAGTGATGATATGAAACAAAACAGTGAGCGTCTTCCCGAATTGGCCAATACGATGGAGACGTCCAAAGAGTCTATGCAGCATATTAGTGCACTTATGAACAATCTCCGGGATGATGCGCAACAGGTATCGGACATTAATGCCGAGATTAGCCTATCTATCAGCAGGCTTCAGTCCAATATGGATCAGGTGCATAAAATTTCGCAGGTGAATGAACAGATGACGGCACAAGTGACGCACAGTGCTAAAGATCTCAAAGGTTCAGTAGCCATGCTCGATAAAAATATTGAAACCTTCAAAATTTAGGAAGGGTTTGTACTACAACCCCAGAGCAGTAACGGCTTCGGCCGACATACGGTGTTTTTCACCGGTATTGCCGTAGGCGTAGGCCTCTTGGAGGGCATCATGATGAAAAACCACCTCATGTGTGCGTTTTCCTTTGGTATTGTAAAAATATGCCGTACCCTCTTTGCGTTCATGTTGAAACGGAATTTCAGCGGCAAGGCTACCGTCACGACGATAGTGTTTTACTATGCCCTCTATCTTACCATCGCGGTACGGTGTGAGTCGTTTTAATGCGCCGTCTTCAAAGTACTCGGTACTTTCACCATCGGGCTCGCCATTTTTTACATGTAAACTAACACGAATATTACCGTTACCATAGTAACTTTTAGAAGGACCGTTGAGGACTCCCTTACGGTATGTTTTTTCAATGGTGACGTTGCCGTGGGCATCAAATTGTCGTTCTATACCGTGTTTTTTACCATGTTTAATGGAGACTTCGGCAATTTTTTTACCTGATTGATACTCTTTGACCATGCTCAGCGCTCCATCGTGGTCATACTCCCGAGCCAATCCAGAGGGGCTGCCATGCTCATAGGTGACCTCAAAATAACGGTTGCCGTTTTTGTAAAACCCTTGGGACAATCCATGGCGTTTTCCGTTATCAAAGGACTCTTTGAGCCGCAGCTCTCCGCTTTTATAGTAGGATGTGCGCATCTCGGCATGAAGCAGCATGCTAAATACCATAACTATAATGACGTAGAATTTCATGACTTACTCCCATATGATAGTGCTTAGTATAGCAACTTTTTGATACACTTTCAGTTATGAACACTGTTTTTATTACCGATTTGGATCATACCTTCTTGCGAAGCGACTTGAGTATTAGCCCCTATAGCGAACGTGTTTGGAATGCCAAAGCTGCACACAACACGCTTACGATTGCAACGGCGCGCAGTTTTAAAAAGAGTGAGCAGTTTGTCAAAAATTTACATGTAAATGCTCCAATGATTTTACTTGATGGCTCTTTGATTGTCTCAGAAAGCAGACAGATTATTGAACGCCGATGTATTGACAAAGAGCTGGGTGATGCCGTGATTGATCTGGGTGCGACACTCAACAGTTTTCCGTTTGTACTGGCCCTTCAGGACACCGACTTGAATGAGGCATTTCTCTACCCCACACAGCGTAATGTATATCAACATAGGTTGTTGCAACGCTACCGCGATGATGACAATTTACAAGAAGCGGCACACATCCGGGCGATGAAAGAGAATTTTAAACTGGTTTATATGGGAGAGGAAGCGATGCTGCAAGAACTTTACTTGCGTTTTAGAGAGATGTTCGGTGATGCGTTAAAGTATATTTTGGCACCTGAAGCGTATATGGGGTGTCATTTTTTAACGCTGTTACACCCGCATGCAGATAAAGCACACGGGTTAGAGTGTGTGAGCGAGTATTTAGGATGCCATCGGAGTGAGATGACCGTATTTGGCGATAACCTGAATGATTTGGGGATGTTTGAATATGCCGGTACTGCCGTTGCGGTAAAAAATGCGCATGATGTGCTTAAGGCGCGTGCGGACATTGTATTGGAATACAGTAATGATGAAGATGGTGTCGCCAGATACCTAGAAGCGCAGAGAGGCTAATATGACAGAACGATCCTCCTTTTTTCCCATGGTCATTATCGGAATTCTCTTTTTTATTTTTGGCTTTGTCACATGGCTTAACGGCTCGTTGATTCCCTTTTTAAAAATTATCTGCGAGCTCAACGAGTTTGAAGCACTGCTGGTCACGTTTGCTTTTTATATTGCCTATACTGTGATGGCGCTGCCGATGTCGTACGTACTCAATCGTAGTGGATATAAAAAAGGTATGGCAATTGGTCTGGGTATTATGGCGATTGGAGCACTGCTTTTTATTCCTGCAGCATATAGCGGTAGTTTCTGGGTATTTCTACTGGCACTCTTTACGCTGGGAACCGGGCTGACTATTTTGCAGACCGCCTCCAATCCCTATGTGGTACATATTGGTCCGCAAAAGAGTGCTGCGATGCGTATTAGTATTATGGGCATCATTAACAAAAGTGCCGGCGTATTGGTACCGCTGTTGTTTACCTCGCTAATTTTGAGCGATATGGGGAGTTTTCAGCAGGAGCATTTGAGCCTGTTGGAACGGGAGGCACTGGCTTCACGACTCATTGTTCCGTATCTGGTAATGGCGGCAACACTGATTGCGCTAATTGCATTAGTGATGTTCTGCGCACTTCCTGAGCTCGCACTGGAGACTCAAACAAATTCAGATAAGGAGGCGACTAGTATTTTACACTATCCTCGGGTGGTTCTTGGGGCGATGGCACTCTTTTTTTATGTCGGCATTGAAGTGATTGCCGGCGATACCATCGGACTTTTTGGTGCGGCGTTGGATGTGGAAAATTTTACAGCACTTACTTCATATACTATGGCTTTTATGGTATTGGGGTATCTTGTAGGCGTGACCCTTATTCCCAGATACCTTTCACAAGAACGTGCATTGCTGTTTTCGGCACTTTTTGGGCTTCTGTTTGTCGTGGGAGTTCTTCTCTCTTCAGCTGCGAGCACCGACCTTTCCGAAGCACTTTGGGGATGGAGCGGCATCGCGTTATTGCCTGATCCGGTGACCTTTGTGGCATTACTGGGTTTTGCCAATGCTCTGGTCTGGCCCACTATCTGGCCGCTGGCACTTGAAGGATTGGGAAAGCATACGGCGCAGGGCAGTGCATTATTGATTATGGGTATTGCCGGCGGTGCAATATTGCCGCTACTCTTTGGAACAGTGGCGCAACTGAGTACGCTACAGTCTGCATATGTTGTGGGTATTGCCTGCTATGTATTCATACTGTTCTATGCCGTCAAAGGGCATAAAATCGTGTGCTGGAGCTGATGATGATTGTACATCATACAATGGAAAACGGCTTTGAATATCTTGAGATACGTAATGACAGTGCTACTGCTAAAATCGCCTTGCAGGGAGCACATCTGTTTTACTATGCACGTCATGGGGATGCTCCGCTGCTGTGGGTGAGTAGAACCTCTGCTTTTGAGGCGGGGGAGGCAATTCGCGGCGGGGTGCCGTTATGCTGGCCATGGTTTGGCCAGCATCAGTACAACACCGAACTGCCACAGCATGGGTTTGCCCGTACTGCACGCTTTGAGCAGGTCGGCGCAACCGAAACTGAGGGTGCTACGAGTGTGACGTTTTGCTTGCGTGCTTCCGCAGAGAGTATGTTAGTGTTCCCGTATGCATTTGAACTGCAGTATACGGTGAGAGTGGCACAGACGTTGACTCTGGAATTGACGACTTACAATCGTGATAGCCGGGCTTTTTCTCTTACTCAGGCACTGCACAGTTATTTTGCCGTTTCTAATATTGCCAATATACATGTAACAGGATTGGAAGGTCTGGATTATATTGATTATGTCAACGCGCAACGCCGAGAGCATCAGGACGGATCAGTAGTGATTGCGCAAGAAGTCGATCGTGTTTATGAGGGGGTGGTGTCACCGGTTGTGTTGGTGGATGCAACGCGTTGTATCGGTATTACTAATACCGGCTCACGCTCTGTGGTGGTCTGGAACCCATGGATAGAAAAAGGGACACGTATGCGTGCTATGGAGCCGACGGGCTACCGGAGCATGCTCTGTATTGAGAGTGCGAACGCCCTTTGTGATGCCCGCACGATTGCACCGGAGCAGCATCACACGCTAACTGCGGTAATCAGTAGTACCATACTCTGATGCCCGAAGCGCCGTTAAACGTTCTGGAGTACCAATATCATGCCAGATTCCTTGGTATAACACACCACTAACACGTTGGTTAGTTGCCGCATTGCGTAACAGGGGTGCTAGTGGCTGTGATCCAGGGGAGAGATGCTCAAATAGCTCTGCGCGGTAATAACCGATACCGCTAAATGTGAATCGTGGAGTGCTATTATTGACAATATGCTCATGTACGAGGGCAAAATCTCCTTCTGGGTTATGGGAGGGGTTGGGTACGACAATGAGATGGGCAAGACAGCGCTTGAGCTGAATGTGAGGCATCACAGGGTAATCGCACCAGATATCGCCGTTAATGACGAGAAATTCATTGCCTAAAAAGGGCAGTGCTTTGAGAATACCACCGGCACTCTCCAGAGCGCCGGTTGCTTGTTCATCAGAGTAGGTAATATGCAGACCCCACTGTGTACCATCTCCCAGAACTTCCGGAATTTTGTAACCCAGATGGGCGATGTTAATGACCACGTCTTTAAAGCCGTTGCGTGATAACCGTTCAAGGTGATGGACAATGAGCGGTTTGCCATAAACGGTTAGTAAGGGTTTGGGCAGGGTGTCGCTCAGCGGTCGCATGCGTTCACCGCGACCGGCAGCAAGAATCATTGCCGTCACAGGTTACAAACCGGTATCGCAGGCTTGAAACGAACCGCTTGTGAACCCGCGATTAAACCATGCCATCCGTTGGGCAGCACTGCCATGAGTAAAGGTATCGGGTGCGACATATCCCTGTGCCTTTTTTTGCAGGGTGTCATCTCCAATAGCACTGGCGGCAGTGAGTGCTTCTTCAATATCGCCCGGTTCCAAAATACTACCTTTTGCATTGATGTAGTGTGCCCAGATCCCAGCGTAACAGTCGGCTTGAAGTTCCACTTTGACCTGTACGGCATTGGCCTGTGAACTGCTACGTGCCATCTGCTTTTCCTGATGGGATTTATTGAGTGTACCGACCAGATTTTGCACATGATGTCCAATCTCATGCGCAATGACATAGGCCTGAGCAAAATCGCCCGGAGCACCGTGTCGACGGCTGAGTTCGTCAAAAAATCCTAAATCGAGATAGACTTTTTGGTCAACCGGACAGTAAAACGGCCCTACCTGAGCATCGGCATAACCACACGCACACTGGACACTCTGGCGGAACAGTACTAGTTTGGGCTCACGGTAGGTTGTTCCAGCAGCGGCAAACTGTGTATGCCAGACGTCTTCGGTCTGTGCGAGCACCGCTGAGACAAATGCCGCGCTCTTATTGTCTTTTGCGGTAGTCTCAACAGCGTTACTCTGAGGCACTGTAGCGGGAGTATTAAGCAGCGCCAAGGGGTTAAACCCCATAAAATAGGCTACAACACCGACAACAAGTACAATGCGTCCAATTTTAGTACCAATGAGCATCTTGGCAAGCGGAAAGAGCAACCGCATCGCACCACGACCGCCTGAAGCACCGCGAACCGGACCGCGTGAGCGCATATCTTCAATATTGCCGCTTCGTCGTAAATCATCCCACTTCATGAAACTCCTTTGTGATATTTGGTAGGGTAATTTTTTCTAATAGTGTAGCAAGTTTTTCAGTTTTTTGATACTTTTTGGCACTGCGAATCAGATATTTTAGTGTGAGGGACAGATCTTTCAGGTAATCACGTTTACCGTCACGCAGGTAGAGACGGCAAAAGATACCTAGCACTTTTATGTGGCGTTGCATGCTTGTAAAGTCACACCAGCGCAAGAACGTGGCATCATCTGCCGAGATTTTTGCCATGTCGCGAAATGTTAGTGCCAGTGTATCAATCTCTTGAGGGTTAAACGCAATATAGCAATCTTTTAACAATGAGATGAGGTCGTATGTGAGTGCACCGTTCATAGCATCTTGATAGTCAATGACCCCGATAGTACCCGAGGGTGGCATCATAATATTTCGGGAGTGAAAATCCCGGTGGACAAACAGACCCTGAGGTTGTGCGAGCACCTCAGTTGCAATGTCGTGGAGACTTTGTTCGAGCATTGTGCTCTGGAATGTGTTAAGATGCAGATGGAGATAACGGTGCAAGAACCACTCCGGCATGAGCTGCATTTCATGGAGTAAAAAGGAGCGATCATACAGGGGAAGATCTGTGACATCGACATGCTGCATGGTGACAATCTCCTGCATGGCTCGGGTGTAAAGGGCGTGATAGTTGTCTGCATTTAGAATATTGAGATAGTGTGAGGAACCGAAATCTTCAAGAATTAAAAATCCCGCTTCCAGATTAGCATCGAAAATCTTGGGTGCATGAACTCCCGCGTTCAAGAGACGTGCCGTAATCTCCACAAAAGGTTTTAGTGAGGCTTTTTCCAAAGATGCATCCATAAGAATTACGCTCTGGTTTTGGTGTGTGAGTCGAAAGTAACGTCGAAAACTGGCATCGGCAGAGGCAACGTCACATTGCCAGGTGCGCCATGGCGTAGTAGCGAGATACGTTTCAATCGTGTGCATATATTCCTCCTAAAACGGTATCCCGCGTTGCCCCGGTAACACTGTGCAGAGCAACACTTTCTCGATGATGTCGTTTGTATGCGAGCCATGCAAATGCCATGGCCTCCATAAAACTGCTATCAATGCCGTAACGATCGGTACGGCAGACGGATATGTCTGCTAACAAGGAGCGAAGCTGTTTCAATAGATAGCTGTTTTTTTCATTGCTGCCACAGACAAGAAGTTGTGTTACCGGAAATTTTTTCACGTTATCGGCAATACTGAGTGCTGTGAGTTTGAGCAATGTTGCCTGCACATCGGCAGGTGTTACATGTAAATTGGACAATTTCTTGGTAAGCCAAACCTCGTTAAACCGTTCTCTACCAGTACTTTTGGGAGCATCAAGCAGAAAGTAAGGTTCTTGAAGCAGTCGTTGCAACAGTACCGGATGCACCTTGCCACTTTGTGCCCAGGTGCCTTCGTGATCGTATGCGACTTTCTGGTGGCGCTGAATCCATAGATCAAGCAGTACATTGCCCGGTCCGGTATCATATCCCAGCAGTGGTTCGCCTATAATGGTAATATTTGCCATGCCGCCAATATTGACAACAGCATTGACTCCTGGTAATCGAGCGAAAAGAAACTGGTGAAATGCCGGAGCAAAAGGGGCACCTTGCCCACCAAGAGCAATATCTTTACTGCGAAAGTCGCTGATGACATCAATACCGGTCAGGACCGCGACGATAGAGGCATCGCCTAGTTGCATGGAAAAAGGATGGTCTGCATTGGGAGCATGCCAGAGGGTTTGTCCATGCAGACCGATGGCGGCGATCTTGTCGGGAGTGAGGGAGGTTTGTGCCAGCAACGCGTGAACCGCTTGAGCAAACAGATGTCCTAGACGGTGGTGTAGTGATCCAACCTTTGACAAGGCAGACGGTTCGGAGACGAGATGTAGTACGATACTTCTGAGTGTTTCAGAGAAAGGGTATTCATGTGCCGCGATGAGTGCGCATTGGTCTTGATCCAGCTCGCACAGCACGACGTCAACACTATCGAGACTGGTACCGGACATGATACCGATGTAGTACTGACTCATGTCCTGCCCCTTCCTCGAAATTTTATAAGGTCGTGTACATTTAGAATGGAGATGCTCAAACGCCTCTTTGTCTATGATTATAGCGTAGAATTCATCTCTTTTTCAATTGCATAATCCCAAACGATACGGCGGTACCTAGGACAATCTGCCACGCGAAGCCGACATCGGCGCCAAAGAGATAGGGTTGTAGTGCCAGGACGGTGATAAAGCCGCCAATGAGCGCATACAACACACTGCGTTCATTGCCGCGTTGGGTAAAAATAGCGGCACCGTATACGCCCAGAAGTCCTGAATAGGCAAATGCCATGACCCCAAGTGCAAAACTGAGTAGCGGCAGCTCACTATCGTGATGCACAAGATAACTGAGGATGGCCATAAGAGAGAGGGCTATAGCAAATCCAAGTACGCCCAGACGCGCGGCAGTGACAAAATGCGCATCATCGACAGGAGAATGTCGGAGTTTTAGCGGCTTGTAGATATCTTCTATGGCAACGGATGCCATAGCTCCGAGTACCGAGTTGGTACTTGAAAGTGCTGCCGCAACCGCCCCGACCGTGACGAGACCTTTAAGTCCTTCGGGCATCTCATTCAAAATATAGTACATAAAAATGGTAACCGGTTCTCCTTGGAACTGTTGTGCAATCTCATGATGTCGGTAGAAGAGGTACAGTAGCAGTCCAATGGCTAAAAAGAGTAGTACGACGGGAATGGTAAAGAGAATGGAGTAGTAGAGTGAGCGTTGCCCCGAGAGCGTGTCTTTGCAGCTCAGTACCCGCTGTGTCATATCTTGATCCAGCCCATAGGCGGCAATATTGAGCAGTAGCCATCCTGTAAGTAGTCCAAAAATATTAAATTTTCCTTCCGATGAAAAACTGAGATTCCAGTCAATCAGACGGAGCTTATCATCTGCTTGCAGGGTTGCTATGATTGTGCTCAGATCACTATCGAGCGTTGTGTAAAGATAGACCAAGACGGCAATACCAGCACCGATATAAGTAATGGCTTGAATGATATCACTAAAAATAACCGACTTCACTCCACCAACATAGGTGTAGGATAGTGCGCCAATCATGAGGAGTGCTATTGCATAGCTAACATGTAAAAAGGCAATGTCGTTAAAGAGAATCATGGAGACTGCCAGCGCACCAATATAGAGTCGTGCCCCGCTTGCAAAGAGCCTGCCCAGCAAGAACATGATACCTGCATAGCGTTTGGCTCGTTTACCGTAACGACGCTCCAGCAGTTCATAGACAGTGACGGCATTAATGGCGTAAAAACGGGGAATCAGGATTTTAGCAACCACTAGTATTGCTAAGAGTGCTGAGAGGTAAAACCCTAAAAACGTAAGGTCGTGGCGGTAGGAGTACTCCGGACCGCCTAAAAACGTTGCTGCAGATTGAGAGGTTGCCAGCACCGAGATTGCAACAGCCAACATCGGCATTCGATTGGAACCGACGAAGTAGTCGCGAGAGGTGTGAATTTTAGCTTGTGAGAGCAGTAAAGAGGTTATGGCAAGCATGAGGAAATAGGCACCAAACACCAGCCAGTCAAGCGTGGCAAATCCGCTCTGCATCAATCTGCTTTTTCTGGAGCCGGTTGTAGCCCTAAGTCACGTACCCCGTGGCGTACCTGTGTCATAAAGGCATTACCGGGGTCAGCTTTGAGAGTACGATAGTTGCTGTCTTGCTCCAGCCAAAGTGGTGAGGACTCCATACTGCGATACTCATGATGACCGATGAGGTATGTAATACCGGGATATTTGTTTTTGAGGTAGCGTACCAACACAATGTTCGCACGTACCTGAGCCGGGGTTAAGTCCTCATGGGTATTGTGTTCACCGCCAACATTTTCAATGCCGATGCTTGAGTAGTTTAAGCCGATGACATGGCGTGCCATCCAAGTTTCGGGCATGAGCCGGTAGATGGTACCGTCACGATCTACTATAAAATGTGCCGAAACATTCAGTTGTCCGGCATTGGCAATATCGCTGCGGTCGTGAAAGAGTGTTTCGCCTTCAAGCCGCTTAAAAGCGTCATGAAGATTCATGATGGCAGTCCAGTGCAGCACAATGATTTTTGGCGTTATGGTAATATCACTGACATTGAGGTCATAATGCTGTTGAATGTATTGGCGTGTCATGGCAATACGGTCGATGCCGAACTTTATAGGGCGGTCAATAATTTTAGGTGAAGCCGTCATGCGCCGTCGCAAAGCATTGATGCGTCGGTAGGATTCTTGAATGCGTGCCATGGGAATGGCTCCGGCATGTACCAGGGCCACCATGGTCTCCACCAGAGTTTCAATACGGTTGTGGGTGAGCTGATTGCCAAAGAGTAGTATATCGACCCCGGCATTGACGGCGAGGGTAAGTGTCGTATTGAGATCGTACTGTTTTGAGATGGCTTTCATCTGAAGGTCATCACTGATAATGATACCCCGGTAGCGCATCTTATGGCGTAGCAGATCGCTGTTGACCCGATAAGAAAGGGTTGCGGGGTAGGTGGCATCGAGGGTGGCATTGTAAACATGAGCGGTCATAATCATATCGACCTTGTTCTCATGAATGAGTTGGCGGTAGGGCTCAAGTTCTACAGGATCCCAGCTTTGTGTTACATCGACGAAGCCTTCGTGAGAGTCTCCTAAAGAGGAGCCATGACCGGGAAAATGTTTGAGTACGCTGATAATACCTTCTTGATCTTGTGCTCTAATGAGCAGCTTGGCATAATGAACTACGGTATCGGAATCTTTGGCATAGGCACGCTCTAGGGCGACAATCACTTTGTTTTTTGGGTTACGTGCCAAATCAACTACAGGGGCAAAATTACAGTTAATGCCGTTGGCATGTAATTCCTGAGCGAGGGTGGCATACATATTTTTGGCGTTGGTGTCATTAGCTCCGGCAGCAAGAGCCGCTGCACTGGGAATGGCACGAAAGCCATACGCAGGTTTCATACGGGCAACGTTTCCGCCCTCCTGATCTATGGCGATGAGTAGCGGGTAAGATGATGCAGTTTGCAGCTGTGTGGTGAGCGTTTGCAACTGTTGGGGCGATCGAATATTTTTCGTACGGTTGCGGTCATGAAAATCTCTATCAAATAAAACCACTCCGCCAAGACGATATTGTGATAGATAACGATAAAGTTCGCTGTTTTCATTGAGGTACTCGCCATCAAAGCCTACCACCAGCATGGAAGAAATCATGGTTTTGAGCTCGTCGTCACTCACCGGCTTGCTCGTTGCATAAAGCGGTAGCAGCAGGACCAGTATGAGTAGGGTTGCCATTTTGAGCACCGGAAAACTCCTTATGGTGTTGTCGCGCCATTTTACAATAAATAACATAATAGTAACACTGCTTGAATATAATTTTAGCATAAAGAGGAGATGACTATGCAGCGATTAACCCCCAATATGGCAGTCAAAGATGTTGCCAAAAGCAGTGCGTTTTATAGAGATGTTTTAGGCTTTGAGCTGCTGATGGCAGTAGCGGAAGAGAAGAGCGGCTTTGATACGGATCTTGATGGAAGCAAACACTATATTTGGGCCATGTTGAAACATGGTGGTGTCGAGGTGATGTTACAAGAAGATACCAGTTTAAAAGAGGATGTAGGTGATTTTTTCAGTACTATTGGTGCATCGATAACGTTGTATATTAACGTTGAAGACGTGGAAGTGTACTACCATGCCCTGCAAGAGAACGTGGCAATTGTTAAACCTCTTGAGACGACATGGTACGGCATGCGCGAGTTTTATATGCGAGACTGTAACGGATATATTTTGGCCTTTGCCACACAAGAAGCGGTATGATATTTTGAGATCTCGATGCCCGTCTACTCGTAAAAAAACGGGACAACGTTGTATCAGTAGTATCAAAGCTTACCAAAAAACATAACTTTAAGTGGCAGGGATGGGGTAATGCACAAACCTTACACAAAATAACACTATAATGATCCTTTAAAAATTTATTAAAGGATCTTCTATGACGTACAACACGGCACGGGTGCTAAGCACGATATTTGCGGCGGGAATTATTTTGACAGGATGTGGGGGTAATGATCAAAGCGCTACAACAGCACCGTCTACCCAGGAGCTACGGGGTGCTTTAGTCAAAGGACCTATTTCAGGCGCGACGATTCGAGTGTACGATGCTGAACATAATGAAATTGCTACAACGACATCATCTGAAGGTACGTTTGTGTTACCGTCCATTGAACTTCAAAGTCGTTATTATATTATTGTAAGTGACGGGGGAACCTACACAGATGAATCCACACAAAAATTGGTTAGTATTCCTGCGGGAGAAGGGTTGCAAACCTTACTCACATCTGATGAAATTCAGGAAATGTTGGCACAACAGCAATGGATGGCATTAACTCCGGAGACGACCCTATTTTCAATATTGACTCAAAAAAAATTGTTAGAGTACAATCTCTCTGAGTCAATGTTTCAGGCTAACCGTGTTATTGATGATACCTTAATTAAAAACTCATCACCGATGCCTAATGTATCAGGTGATGTATTTACGAAACAAGGAGATTTGACGAAAGCACTTCCTGCAAACACAAATCAGGCTTTTGCAAAAAACAGGATTGTTGCTTATTCGGTCATGATGCGCAATTTGGGCATAGAACCCGTTCGGGTGTTTGAGATATTGACGAAGCTAACGGACGACCTTAAAGACGGTATGGCCGATGGCATCGATATTGACGGTAAAGAGATTGACATACCGCAGGAATATGCTCTTGCTCGAACACAGCTTTTTAATGAAACCACCACTAAGTTGCGTGAAGGAAATTTAAGCAATGCCCAGACAGAGGCTCTGCGCATGATGGGATTTGATGTTGACATGCTTCAAGCAGATAAAGACAAAAGCACCGATGCACTGGATGCTAAAGTGGCAACATACCTCAAGTCAACGACCTTACCGATGTTGCATAGGTTGGAAACCTTGATAGATGAAGATGGCAATCTCGAAGATACTGCGGCAACCTACACGCTAACAGCGCGTCACGATGTTAATGTTACCATAGAGACCCCTACAGGATCCTGGATTACTCCTATGTGGCGGTATAACAACCAACCCCTGCCTGTTGTGATTCGAGCCAATCGTGGTACTGACATGACTTTGAATTTTAACAATCAGTTGAATGCAGATTCTACGATCCATTGGCATGGCTTTAAAATTCCCGCCATTATGGATGGTGGTCCCGACGTGCCGGTTGCCTCAGGTCAGTCTAAAGCCTACGCCTTCACCATGCAGCAGCCGGCGGCACCACTCTGGTTCCATCCACATCCCGATATGCAGACCGGAAAGCAGGTCTATATGGGATTGGCCGGTGTATTTTTGCTTGAAGACACCATTAGTAAAGAACTCGAAGCTGATAATAAGCTTCCCTCAGGAACACGAGATATAGTATTGCTGATTCAAGACCGACGCTTTGCGGCAGAGTCACAAGGCGTTAGAGCCTTAGAGTATAAGACGATGCCGATGGATAGTGACGGGATGCTTGGTGATACCATTTTAGTAAACGGCTCGGTTATGCCCAAGTTTGAAGTCGGTACGGTTCAGTATCGATTGAGATTATATAATGTCTCCAATGCCAGAAGTTATGATTTTGCTTTTCATGATCACCGTATATTTAAAGTGGTCGCCACAGATGGCGGTCTGTTAAAAGAGCCGGTAACGGTGGATCATATTACTCTAGGAGCTGCAGAGCGTGCAGAAATAGTTGTAGACTTTTCACAAGACGCCGTTGGTTCAAAGGTGGTGATGGTGAGCCAACCGGGCAAAGGGGATATCATGAACATGATGGGAACGATGGATACGTCCGGGAACAATGTCTCGGGTATGAATCGGATGATGGACAATATGGGATCGGGCAATATGAGTACCCCAACGGGCAGTGGTATGTCAGATGCAGCAGAAGGGTTTGTGCTGATGCGATTTGATGTGACCCATGAGGTAAAGGATGAGGTGAGACTCTATACGACATTGCCTTCACGTGCAGAAATCACCGGTCGATTGCAAGAGAATGACGCCGTTAATGCCGGCAATGAACGAGAGTTTGTTATGTCGATGGTTCGAGGAGGAAACAGTGCCATGGCATCTGATGGCATGAACATGCTTTTTACCATTAATGGCAAATTGTTTGATATGAATCGGGTAGATGAGTTTATAGATGCCAATACCGTTGAGATTTGGAGTATTAAAAATATGTCACCCATGGCACACCCTTTTCATGCCCATGCCATTCAGTATCAGATTCTTGATCGAAACGGTGTTGCTGCATCCGGAGTCGATCTTGGATGGAAAGATACCTTTTTAGTGCAGCCTGGAGAGACTATTAGAATTATTGGTAAATTTGAACCGGTGAATCAGGGGGACTATATGTATCACTGTCATATTTTAGAACATGAAGATGCGGGCATGATGGGATTTTTTAGAGTGGGTGCTACCGGTAATGTAGGGAGTCGGTAAACAAAGAGGGCGCCTCGATGGACAAAAGATATTGTTTGGTTTGAACTCCTCCGGCATATCCAACGAGTTTACCATCGGTGCCAATAATACGGTGACACGGAATAATAATGGAAATGGCATTGGCTCCGTTGGCGTTGGCTACGGCACGAACGGCTTTGGGATTGCCAATGGCAGTCGCAAGTTGCGCATAGGATGCGGTACTGCCAAAAGGAAGTGCCAGTAGTGCCTGCCACACCTGTTTTTGGAAGGGGGTGCCCACCGTCAACAGGGGGAGTTCAAAGGTTTGGCGCTTTAAATCAAAATATTCTTGAAGCTGTAGGCGTGTCTGTTGCAGTATGGGGGTGTCTTGAAAAACGAATGTGGCTTGCAGCGCTTGTTGCAACCGCGTGTCAATACATGTGCGCTTTGTTCGATAGCGCCAGTCTGCCAGACAGAGCGTATTGTTAAAAGAGCCTAAGATGAGTTCTCCGACGGGACTCTTCCAGTATTGCAGTGCAATTGGCATCATGGAGCAACCTTTATCATGAGTGGATGTATGGTGATATTGTATCTCAAGATGGTTGAGATCGTTGTGATGTGCTTCTGTGACACTAGAAAAGTGTATGGTACGAATTCCAAAAGATACAAGGTTAATTGGCTATAATTCGCGTAACTATTTACATGTAAGGAATTTTTAATGGGACAGACCATTACTGAAAAAATCTTTTCTGAACACGTTGGTCGCGTGGTGCATGCGGGGGAGATTATTCGCTCACCCATTGATATGGTTATTGGTAACGATATTACGACTCCCATCTCTATTAAAGCATTTGAAGACAGCGGGGCGACGGCTCTTGCCAATCCTGATGGGTTTTCTATTGTGTTGGATCATTTTATTCCCGCTAAAGATATCGCTTCTGCCAATCAGGCACGTATCAGTCGTGATTTTGCCAAAAAACATCGGTTAAAAAACTTCTTTGATGAGAAAGATATGGGCATAGAACATGCACTACTTCCGGAAAAAGGGCTGGTAGTTCCAGGTGATGTCATTATTGGTGCGGATTCTCATACCTGTACACACGGGGCGTTGGGGGCTTTTTCAACCGGTATGGGGTCGACCGATCTGGCCTTTGCCATGATTACCGGAGGCAACTGGTTTAAGGTACCTGAGTCTATTAAAGTGGTGCTCTCGGGTAGACCGCAAGCGTTTACAACGGGTAAAGATATTATTTTAGAAATTATTCGCCTTATTGGTGTTGACGGTGCCCTCTATCAGACACTGGAATTTACCGGAAGCACCATAAAGCATTTGAGCATGGACGATCGTTTTAGTATGTGCAATATGGCAATTGAAGCAGGAGCCAAAAGCGGTATTGTTGCGTATGATGAGACGACCAAAGCCTTTTTAGCGGACAAACCTTTGGCGCGGGAGCCCAAAATCCATTATTCGGATGCCGATGCATCGTATGTTCGGATTCTTGAGATTGATGTGGCGGCATTAGAACCGGTGATTGCTTACCCGTTTTTGCCAAGTAACGGACATACATTAACTCAGGCAGTTGCAGATAACATTAAAATTGATCAGGCGTTTATTGGGAGTTGTACTAACGGGCGGCTTTCTGATCTTAAAATTGCTGCCGAGATACTCAAAGACAATCGGGTTCATGAGGATGTCCGTTTGATTGTTACTCCCGGAACGCAGCAAATTTTACGTGAAGCAAACCGGTTGGGTTATATTGACACCATTGTCGATGCCGGTGGTGTGGTGTCCAACCCAACGTGCGGTGCCTGTTTGGGTGGTTACATGGGCATTTTGGGTGACAATGAAGTTGCCATCTCCACCACTAACCGTAATTTTGTCGGACGTATGGGCAGTCGTAGCTCTAAAGTCTATTTGGCAAATGCCGCCGTGGCGGCAGCATCTGCAATTACGGGTAACATTAGCGCCCCAACACGCTAGATGTTGTAGTGCAATCGTATGAGTATGACCTTTCCTCTGATAGTCACACTCTTTTTTGCATTGGTGCACTATTTGGGCTATACACGGGTAGTGGCGTCTTTAGAAGTCACATTGCGTACGAAAACCCTGTTGATATACCTGTTGCTACTCAATATGTTGGGAATTGTGGGGTACCTTCTTAGTCGCTATACCTTCGCTCCGCCAAAAGAACTCTATTTTATGTTATCGCTGAGTATCGGTGCCGGATTTGTACTGCTGGTGGGTATTATGGTGTATGAGATGCTTCGTCTGTTGCAGCGTCTTACCCCGTTTCGCGAGGAGAAACGCGCGTTTTTTAAGCGCAGCAGTGATGCAGGATTTTTAGCATTGGGCGGTGCCTATTTCGGTGGGAGTATCTATGAGGGGAGTAAGGCACCGGTAGTACAGCATGTCGAAATTGATCAGCAGCGTTTTGGAGGCGAGAGCTATACGATTGTACAAATCAGTGATCTGCACATTGGTGGCTTGATTGATCGGGACTTTGTTGCTCAAAGCGTTGCTGCCATTAATGCTTTGAATCCCGATGTTGTTACCATTACGGGCGATATTAGCGATGCCCCTGTCGAGATTGTTGCTGAGGCACTCAATGAATTGCGTGGCATTAAGAGTCGTTTGGGCACGTATTATGTGGTTGGAAATCATGAGTATTTTCACGGTATTGACGAGACCATTGCCTACATCAAAGGACTGGGGATTCACGTGCTTGAGAACGCTGCATTCAAATGTGAGCAATTTTATATTGTGGGTGTGTATGATGTGTTTGGTTACCGAGTGGCCCATCATGAACCTGATATTGTCGCTGCAATGACTGGGGTTCCATTGGATGCCCCCACCCTGTTGTTGGCGCATCAGCCCAAATATCTTGACTATCTTGAGGGGTTTACGCCGTCATTAATGCTGAGTGGCCATACCCACGGCGGGCAAATTTGGCCGTTTCACTATGCCGTGCGTCTGGTGCAGCCCTACGTCAAAGGATTGCATGTTTTGGGGACGCGGCGGCACATTTATGTGAACAGCGGCATTGGATTTTGGGGACCGGCAATGCGTATGGGATCGCAGGCAGAAATTACATGTATTTTATGGAGTTGAAACAGCGACAGGATTATCAGCAGCAAGGATATATCCCCATCAAATATAGTGCTTAATCCAATACACATAAGGTCTCTCTGTAGAATAGCTGCAGTGTTTAAAATGAATTTTATCTCTTACAATATCTAACAGTTTTTTTTCACTTGCATTGTACACCTCCACTTAAGCAACATTTTGTGTGTTATTGCCAAATTGTCATATTTTTAATAATTAATGCACAAATAATATGTTTGTTAATGTTACGTTTTATAGTTGATTTGTGTAAAATGTGCTTGAATAAAGAGTTGCCTCGGACGCTTTGCTTACCGTTAGCTAAAGAGTTAAAAAAAAGGAATGTAATGCCATTAGATTTATCTGAATCGCTTGTAATAGGAATATCTGCTACTGCTTTATTTGATTTATCAGAAGCAGATAAAATATTTAGAGAAAAAAAGGACCAAGACCCGGAAACTGCCATAGAAGAATATAGAAAATATATGCTTGAAAATGAAGATAAACCATTAGAAGATGGAGAAAACCCAATTGTTGAAGTAATTGTTATGTCTAGGAATAGTCCAGAAACAGGTTTTAGGGTGCTTAATGAAATCAGAAGAAGAGAATTAAAAATTTCTAGGTCGGCGTTTACAGCAGGAGAATCTAATGTAGATTATCTTGAAGCGTTTTATGGTGATTTATTTTTAACAACTAGTGAAAGTGACGCTCAAAAAATTGTTGATAGTAATGTTTGTGCCGCAGCAATTGTTAAAGTAGCACCAAAAACAAGTGAACATTTAGATGAAAATCAAGTTCGTTTTGCATTTGATGCAGATGCTGTTATTTTTAGTGAAGAAAGTGAACTTATCAATCAAACAGATGGTTTACCAAGTTTTCATAAGAATGAAGATAATAAACAAGATATTCCTTTACCAATGGGTTCACATGCAAAATTATTAATTAAATTATCAAAAATGCAAGAACGACTGCCTGGTCGCATTGAATTTTCACCAGTTAAACTCGCGATAATGACAGCTAGAAATAGTCCAGCAGAAATGAGGGTAATAAAAACACTTAGAGATTGGAATGTATATGTTGATGAAGTTTTTTTTCTTGGCGGACTACAAAAAAGCCGTTTTTTAAAAGCTTTTAAGCCACATATATTTTTTGATGACCAAGACTCTCATTTAGACCCAGCTTCAGGAGATATTCCATCTGCCAAAGTTCTTTATCCTAGT
>JALUJE010000107.1 GCA_027057185.1 Helicobacteraceae bacterium
TAGAGAGCTCCTGCTCAATTTTTAAGGAGTAGATCACCTCTTTGATTTTACGTGAAATTTTCTTCTCACGGGTTAGTAAGGTATTTTTCACCAGCTGCTGTGTCAGGGTACTCGCCCCTTCTACCAGCTTGCCGGCTTTAATATCTTTAATGATTGCCCGCATAATAGCATCGACATTAATACCGGGATGCTCAAAAAACGTAGTATCTTCAATCGCCAAAAGTGCTTCAATCAGACGGGGAGGCATTTCACTAAAAGTGGCATAATAGCGGTGCTGTTTCTTAAAAATATTGGCAATTTTTTTGCCGTTTTTATCATAAATTGTGGTCGTCACAGGTAATTTTAAATGTACCAGTTTCTCAGTATTAAACGACATCTTTGAGAGGTAATAGTACCCTCCTATCAGGGGTACAATAATCATTAAAAGCAGTATAATGAGTAACCATTTTTTCATTCTCTAAAATTCCTGTGTGAAAAATTTGCTTCAATAAGCGATTTCGTATAGGCACTTTTTGGTGACGTCACAATCTCTTTCATGAGACCCTGCTCGACGACCTTTCCCGATTTGATAACACAGATCTCTTCGCACAGTGCCTCCGCCGAGGTCATATCATGCGTAACAAAAAGCATCTTAAAACCCATTTGTACCTGTAATTTTTTCAGGAGTGCCATAATGAGCAGGCGGGTATTGGGGTCAAGCGCTGTTGTCGGTTCATCAAGCATTAAGAGTTTGGGCTCAAAACTCAGTGCCATTGCCAGAACCACCCGTTGCAACTGTCCTCCAGAGAGTTCGGGCGGATAGCGATGCAGTAAATCTGCATCCAGGTCAACCCGCTGCATTAGAGCACTTCTTTGCACGTCATCAACAAAAAACTGTTCCTTCACCTTTGTTAGCGGTGAGAGTGCAGTAAACGGGTTCTGCGGTACGTAGGCGACACTATGACCATTGTGCAGTTCAAAGTCACTCTCCATCTCCAGCTGAACCGTCATCTCCCGAGGCAACATCTTAAGTAGTGCTTTGAGTGTCAAACTTTTGCCGCTGCCACTTTGCCCCACCAGAGCCAAAGAATGCTTAATACGAAAAGCGATATCGACCAAAGTTCGGTTTTGATGCTCGATTTTCAGGCGTGTTATTTTCATTCGTACTATTTTACCTGAAAGTTATTGATAAATTTACATGTAGCATCTAACATCGCCTCACTTTCACCCAATCGTGCAATGAGACGAATTATTGCTTTTTCCACGGTGGGGGGACGAATGGCACCAACTAAAATGCCTTTCTCCAATAGAGCTTTTTGAATATTCAATACCTCAGTATTGTCTCCTACAAAAACCGGAGCAATCAGAGCAGGCATGGTGACATGAAGTAGTACTTCTACCCTGCTACGTCGTCGCAAAATATTTTTTTGTAAAGCAGCGGTATGCTGCTGAATATACTTCAACGCCTGATGTGCCAATAGGGTATCGAAAAGAGAGGGTGCCGTTGCATATATGATCGGTTTGGCACGATTGAGTAGATAAGAGATTATATGGTGTGATGCCAGAATATAGCCTCCAAAACTACCGTACGCTTTTCCAAGAGTCCCCATTTTAATATGATTGGGTGCAATGGGAATGTCATACAAATCAAATACACCCAAAAGATGCTTTCCCACAACACCGCAGCTGTGTGCTTCATCTACAATCAGCACGGCATCGTAACGGTTTGCCAATGCAATAATATCTCGATGGAGCAAATCTCCTTCCATAGAGTATACGCCTTCAACCGCAATAATATTACGCTTTGAGGTTGATGCACGAAGCAGCGTTTCCAAATGTTCTGCACTGTTATGCCTGAAATACTCTACTCTGGCATCAACAGTTCGTGCCGCCAATATTCCGCTAGCATGGAATTTTTCATCAATCAGCAAGGTGTCGCCATGACGTAGCAATGCTTCAATCAGGGCAATATTGGCATTAAAACCACTGCCTAGAATAATACCCGCCTCAAAACCATTTGCCTCACATAATGCCTGTTCAAATTCTTGATGAATCGGATGATATCCGTTAACCAGCATAGAGGCTTTGGGGGCATGTACCTCATAACCTTGAAGCAATTCGCAAGTAGTGTGCAACAACTCCCGGGAGTGTGCCAATCCCAAATAGTCATTAGACGCAAAATCAACACTTGCCTCAGGGTAGATGTGACGATCTCGGAACCGATTGGCACGCTCTAGGGCACGCAATTCACGTTCATAAAAGTTCATTACTGCTTGGGCTGTGACTCAAGCACGTTGATAAATGCTTCAATAGCCCGAATTCGTGCATCACTAGAAGGGTGTGTCGAAAGAAACTCCGGGGGACGTTTTGAACCCGCAGAGGCCTGTTTCATCCGTTTCCAAAAATTGACGGCCTCATACACATTGTAACCGGCTTTGTACATCAGATAGACACCAATCTGATCTGCCTCATATTCGTGCTGACGGCTAAAAGGCAGCATGAGCCCAAGCTGTGATGTCAGACCATACGCCTGTGCATACAATCCCTGATATTTCGCTGGTATCTTCAGCGCCATTGCCAATACCTGCGCTCCAAAATTTGACGCCTGCTGCATGGACATTCTCTCAGCACCATGACGTGCCAGTGCATGGGCAATTTCATGTCCCATCACGGTAGCAATTTGGTCATCATTTTGCATAATTTTCAAGATACCGGTATAAAAAAAGACTTTCCCGCCAGGCAGACAAAATGCATTCATAGTATCATCATCAATCACATGAAATTCCCACTGGTAGTTCTGCTGTCCCGTTACCTTGGCAATGCGTTGCCCAATACGACGTACCCGTTCATTAAGACGTCGGTCGGTACTTAGCTTGGCATTGTGTAAAATTTTACTGGATTCTGAAAGCCCCAGCTGCATCTCTTGCTGTGGACTCACCATAATAAATTGTGTTCGACCCGTTAGCGGTGCCTTAGCGCATCCGACACACACCAGCAAAACCATACACAATAGAAAGAATTGACGCATACCGCCTCCTAAATTACATGTAATGTTGTAATACTTCAATACTCAATCCCATAGCACAACTCTCAAAGCCCCGAACTTCCTGAATATAGGGTCTGCAAAATCCTTCAACCATACATGCACCCGCTTTGCCCCGCCAAGCACCACTGTGTAGGTAACGCTCCAGATCGTCCCTGTCAAAAGGACCGAACCGATAGTCTGTTGCCGAGAGATCCAGAAGCTCCAGAGCCTTGGACTTATAGATCATACACGTCAGAATGGAGACAACCGAACCACTCTGCAGTAATAGAATCCGACGGGCATCTTCAAGAGAGTGTGCCTTCCGGAGTATCTGGTTCTCAACGCTAATAACCGTATCGGCTACAAGAAGTGGCATACGTTCATACCCGTACTGTTTGAGTGCCACACCGTATTTCCCCAAAGTTGCTTGATAGACAAACGCTTTGGCATTCGTTGCTTTTATACTGTCTTCACCAAAATTCACTCCCTCCTGTACAAAAGGAATGTTTGCCGTTTTAAGAAGTGCTGCCCGGGTTAAAGAGGCAGAGGCAAGACGTATGCAAATCGGTCTCATCGGTTTAAGATAATGCCTCAAAAGCAACACTGTGTGCCAATGCTTTTGCTTCATCAATTTTTTCTAATATCTTACCTCCGGCTTGGGCAAAGTCATCCCGACCACCACCGCCGCCACCTAAAAGAGGTGCCACTTCTTTAATCCATGATCCAGCCTTAAGGGGCGCATTTTTAACACCCGCAGCCATAAGAACCTTCTCTCCTTTTTTCTGAAACAGCATCACGGCAAGACGCTCGTGCATATTTTTGAGCTCATCAATCTGCTCTTTAATATCCCCACCAGAAATCTCTTCGATCACCAGAGATACTCCATGAATCTCTTCAACATTCAATGGTGCTTTTGCTGCCTGCAATGCCGCCTGAAGATCACTTTTCAAACGTTTTACCTGATCTTTGAGCCGCTGTACTCCACTGAGAATATCCCGATGCTTCAAAGCATGTTGTACTGTTTCAATACTGTGGCGTTGTGCTTTGACATGGTTGTAAGCAGCATTGCCACATACCGCTTCAATCCGTCGTACTCCCGCACTCACACCACTTTCTTTTACAATCAAAAACATACCGATCATTGTTGTGTTATCGACATGCGTACCACCGCATAGTTCAACTGAAGCATCACCAAAACTTACAACACGAACACGATCTCCATATTTCTCTCCAAAAAGCGCTCGTGCCCCACTCTGTTTTGCGGTATCAATATCCATCTCTTTGGTTTGACATGCCAAAGCACGAAGAATGTCATAATTGACTCGCTCCTCTACCGCTAAAATTTCCTCGTGTGTCATCGCCTTGGGATGAGAAAAGTCGAAGCGTAGCCGGGTTGCCTCCACAAGTGATCCGGCCTGTGCAATATGATCGCCCAACACTTCATACAGTGCTGCATGCACCAGATGGGTGGCGCTATGATGCTTGGCAATCTCATGACGTGAATGATCTACTCTGGCCTCTACGCTCTCGTGAATGCTGAGGGTCTCATGAACATGAACATGGGAAAGATTTAAGCCATGAAATATCTGCGTATCGAGTACATCGGCTTTGGCACCTAACACTCCTGTGTCACCACACTGACCACCGCTTTGTGCATAAAACGGAGTGCGCTCCAACAAGACCCACCCCTGTTGCTGCGCATGCAGACGCTCTACCTGAACAAAATGCTCACTCAATAACGCTACAATCTTCACGGGGGCACTCAGCGCATCGTAGCCGATAAACGTGTTGGTTCCAAACTGCTCCAGAAGGGTTTTAAAATCACCTTCAACGGCAACGTCACCACTGCCTTTCCATGCTGCTTTGGCACGGTCACGCTGTGCCTGCATTAACGTATTGAACGTACCCGTATCTAAAGAGCATCCTTTCTCTTTAAGCATGTCTTCAGTCAGATCCAGTGGAAATCCGAAGGTATCGTACAGCTTGAATGCCACCGCCCCACTAAAGGTATCTTGAGTCTGTTGTAACTCTTCGTTGAACAGAGCAATACCCGAAGCAATAGTATTAAAAAATCGTTCTTCTTCCAAACGAATCTGCTCACTAACTGCTGCGGCCTTAGGTTCCAAATACCCGTAAGCTTGCTTCATTGTCATTACAACTGTATCGACAAGCGTATGCATAAACGGCGCCTTAAATCCCAGCAGGTAACCGTGACGCACTGCCCGCCGCAGTATACGGCGCAACACGTAACCGCGTCCTTCATTGGAAAAGTTGGTTCCTTGCGAGAGCAGAAATACTACCGTACGAATATGATCGGCAATCACACGATACGATGCACCTTCAGCATACTCATATTTTTTATTTAACCGTGCTTCTACCTGGCGGATCAGCGGCATAAACAGGGATGAATCGTAGTTACTTAAAACACCTTCTTTAATGGCGATCACCCGCTCAAGCCCCATACCCGTATCAATAGAAGGTTTCGGAAGCGGATGCATCTCGCCTTTGGTATTGCGCTCATACTGCATAAAGACCAAGTTCCATATCTCTAAAAAACGGTCTCCCTCACCACCAAGATAATCATCTTCAGAATAAAAATGTTCCACACCCTGATCATAAAAAATCTCCGAACACGGTCCACACGGTCCGGTATCTCCCATCTGCCAAAAATTATCGGTATCTCCAAGACGCTTAATACGATCTGCTGAGATATAGCGTTGCCAGATTGCCTCGGCTTCGTCATCACTCTCATGAACCGTTACCCATAGCTTCTCTACGGGTAATTCCAATACTTCAGTAATAAATTCCCAAGCATAAGCAATGGCTTCTTCTTTAAAATAATCACCGAAACTAAAATTTCCCAACATCTCAAAAAACGTGTGATGGCGCGCGGTGTGCCCGACATTTTCCAGGTCATTATGTTTTCCACCGGCACGAAGACAGGGTTGACAAGATGTAGCACGCGGATTCTCCGGAGGCGGTACCTCCCCGGTAAAAATGGATTTAAACGGTACCATACCCGCATTATTAAACAACAATGTTGCATCTTCAGGAACCAGCGGCGCTCCTTGAATACGTTGATGCTGCTTAGATTCAAAATAGTTAAGATACGCTTCTCTAACGTCCATAGGATTACTTCTTTATTATAAAATTACGCGATTATAACGAAAATGACGTATAATACCTATAAATAAAGGAGTTGTCTATGGAAATGAAAACGTGCACTACCCTAGAAGAAGTACGTAGTGAAATTGATGCGCTTGATACCCAAATTGTTGCACTCATTGCAACACGAAACCGTTATATTCATCAAGCCGCCGCTTTTAAAAACAGTGTTGACGAGGTTAAAGCAGCTGAGAGAATCGATTTTGTCTTACAAAAGGTACGTCATCAAGCTCTCTCACAGGGACTCAACCCCAACCTCATCTCCAAGCTCTACGAACTGATGATTGAAGAGATGGTCGAATCCGAAATTGCCGAATTTCGAAATAAAGATGTCTTTTAAAAGAAACTAAGGCAACAGTTTACTGCCCGTAGCAATCCAAAAATACGTTTTATCGTTTCATAAAAGGATTGATTTTTACAAGAATGAGATCGGCAATCATATTGCCGGTTAGAGTCAAAAATGATGTAATCATTAAAAATAACATAATGACGGGATAGTTACGACTGAGTGCACCGAAATAGAAAAGCTAACGCGTACCCTCAATACCAAAAATAGATTCTAAAATCACACTACCACCAATCAACCCGGGTAAAGAGAGTCCCAATAGTGTCACAATTGGTGGCAGTAAATTAGGCACAATATAATAACGTAGCAGACGTGATGATGAAATTCCCCGTGTACGCGCAAAAAAATAGTAATCGCTTTTTAATATCTCTAAAGTCAATGACCTGACATAGATGATCATACTCCCCAAACTTCCAAAAATCATCACACCAATCGGTAATATTAAATGCCATGCCATATCCGTGTAGTATGCTATACCCTCTTTTGGTTCAATGGAGTGAAGCCCGGCAATGGGAAGCCAGTGAAGTTCTATGGAAAACAGTAAAATAAGCAGTAGTGCCAAATAGAACGATGGCATGGCAAAGGAGAGTAGTGAGAGTTGGCGAATGACATAGTCACTACGATGCTGAAAATACAGTGCCGCTTTAATGCCCAGATAAACAGAAAGAGAAAAAGCTACCAGCATTGAGATGATGTTGATCGTCAGGGTAATGGGTAAGCGTTTTAAAATTTCGCTGCTGACCTCGGCACCACTGACAAACGAAACACCAAAATTCAAGGTAAGTAAATTAATGATCCAGTCAATATATTGCTTCCATAACGGCTGATCCAAGCCGTAAATAGCCTGCAGTTGTGCAATGGTCTGTGGCGTCATGTTCGGGTTGAGCTCTCCTGCAGCCAAAAAACTGTTTGGTGCCGCATGAATGGCGATAAAAGAGATCACGGAGATGAGCAGTAACATTAAAATCAGGTACGTCTGTTTGGAAAGTAACATTTTCATCTGCTATTTATAGCATAAAAAGATCAATTCAGGTGATCTTTCGCCCGAAGACGAAAGATACGTTTAGAAGTTGTATGTTAAATAGGCCTGGAGGGTGTTGTAGGCATCTCCATCATTTTGATTGTCTGCATCGGTCATAATATAAGCCACAGCATAATCAAATGCTCCAATGGAAGAACCCGCGCTAAGGGTAATATCCATCATATCGCCGGCATCATTATTCGCTGAGGTAAAATAGATACCGACATCATAACGTCCCAGTGCAGTCTCACCCAAAAGTGCGTAGGATGTTGTATCGGGTGCACCAACATAACCGAAGTTCCACCATGCTTCAGTATAAAGCGGTGACTGACCGAAACCGGAGAGTCCGGCACTATTTTGAACATTGAGAACACCATCTTCAGAAACTTGTGAAAATGCGGCAGCTACAGCAAAACTATCTTCAACACTGTAACCGATTTTTCCGGCAAATGCCGTAGTGTCATCTCCGCTCTTGGGTGAAAGACTGGCAAATTGCGCACCCAAAGCAATACCGGAAAATTCCGTTTCTGCTTGTGCCCAAAATGCAGTTGCAACACTAGAAATACCATAGTACCATAATTCCAGTTCGACCGAAGGAATGAGCGTCGTCACCGCTCCCACGGCGTAGGCACCACTCTTGCCAAATGTGCTAAATGCTCCGCCAAACTTGGCATCGACCGGATCAGCATTGTTCCATGTCCGTCCAATCCATGCCCCAACCAATGTCGTCTTAGGCAAGTGCTGATCGACAAGTACGGCGGCATCAAACGCATTACTGACAATATTCCACGTCTCCGAAAAGACTAACGGTGTGTCGAGATATTGACGACCGACAACCATTGAAGTCTTGTCAACTACTGAAAATGCCAAATTGGCTTCATCAAGCCAGAACTGATCTTTCAGTCCGGCAGCCCACACATCACTAACTAGCGACTCTTCAAGTCCCATTGTAGTCAGATACGTCACACCAAAGTTTCCGACAACGCTATCACTAAACGTTAAACCTAAATCGGCACTGATCGCCGCATTGCCATAGGCACCATCCTTGTGAAAGAGATCGGCCGAGCCCTTATCTGCCGTTCCGTAATAGAGTCGTGCATCACCGGAAAACTCACCTATTTCTACTGCCTGTACGCCTACGCCTACCAGCAGTGCTGCTACCAGACTCAATGTTGTTCTCTTCATCTTTGCTCCCATGTTATTTAGAAATCTTATATAGTGTAGCAGATAATCTAAAAAAAGCAAAGCACAAATGTGATTAAAAAATACTCAATACCATTTACATGTAATTTGGTAGCACTCTAACACTTTTGATCCCAGACCAATACCGCTTTTCCCTCTTCGGATTTATCGGCCGCTGCCATACCCATAATGTTATAACCCGAATCAACATAGTGAATTTCACCCGTCACACCAGAGGCAAGATCACTCAGTAGGTACATTGCTGAGTTACCAACCTGTTTAATAGTCACATTACGACGTAACGGAGCATTACATTCGTTCCAGTTGAGAATCTGTTTAAAATCTCCAATACCTGCAGCGGCCAACGTACGGATTGGTCCTGCCGAGATAGCATTAACCCGCTGCCCTTTTTTACCTAAATCAACTGCCATATACCGTACTGAAGACTCTAGAGCTGCTTTAGCAACTCCCATCACATTGTAATTGACAATATATTTTGGCCCACCAAGATAACTTAATGTCAACATTGAGGCATCATCGCTTAAAACAGGTTCGAGTCGATTGATCAGATCAATAAAAGAGTAGACCGACACCTCCATAGCAATCTGGAATGCTGCTTTGGTCGTCTTCATAAACGGTTCACTCAGTGCTTCTTTTGGAGCAAATGCCACAGAATGAACAACAAAATCAATGGTACCAAAATCTCTGGCAATTTTTTCAGCCAGAGTACTCATATCTTTCTCATCGGAAACATCAAGCTTATAGACCGTATTGCTGCCGAGTTCCTGGGCAATCGGCTCAACTCTTTTTTTCAGGGCATCGTTTAAATACGTATAGGCAATCTCTGCTCCCTGATCGGCACATGCTTTGGCAATACCATATGCAATCGATTTATTGTTTGCCAGACCTACAATAAGCCCTTTTTTACCTTGCATTATCATCTTTATATCCTTGAGTCAGTTGATTGAATAATAGATTTAAAATCGTCTATTTTTAGTGATGCACCACCGACTAAAACCCCATCGACACTTGAAAGCGCCATAATCGCTTTGGCATTTTCAGGCTTAACACTGCCGCCATAAAGGAGCGGACGCTGAATCATTTTTTTCAGCGCATTATGAATGAGCAAGACATCATCAGTTGAAGGTGTTAATCCTGTCCCAATAGCCCAAACCGGCTCATAAGCTACAATCAATCCGTCATACCCCAAATCAATACCATCAAGCTGACATTCCAGATACTCCATGAGCGCATCACTACCGCTTTCGCGTATCTCAATCGGCTCACCGATACAGTAAATAATTTTAAAACCCTGCGCCTTAAAAAAATTGAATTTATGAATAATATCTTCTTGTGTTTCTCCTAATACATGACGGCGCTCACTGTGACCGATCAATAGGGTATTAATATCGAACTCTTCAAGCTGTTCGAGTCCAATCTCACCAGTATAGGCACCGTTTCGTGTCGCATAGGCATTTTGTGCACCGATGACAATATCAGCATCAAAGCGATCGAGTGCCGTCGCAGGAGGAAACACCATAATGGTATCGTCATATTGAGCTTTCGAGAGAAATGCACCCAGAACATCCATATATTCTCGGGTACTTTGTCGGGTCATATTGGTTTTAAAATTGGCAGCAACAATCATGATTCTTCCTTGACCAACAGCACTTCAACACCCGGAAGCACCTTTCCTTCCAGTAACTCCAATGACGCACCTCCGCCGGTAGAGACAAAGGTCATCTCATCAACATCTCCGGCACGTGCGGCAACATCTGCCGTATCGCCGCCACCGACAATGGTAGTAGCATGCGTTTCGGCAATATAATGAGACATTTTAATACTTCCTTTGGAAAATTTATCCATCTCGTAAACACCCATCGGTCCGTTCCACAGTACCGTCTGCGCATCATTAAGTGCTTCACGAAACAGTCGACTGCTTGCTGGACCAATATCTAGTCCCATCCACTCTTTTGGAATCTCTTGCGTCGGCAAATATTTAATCGCCGCCTGATTATTAAACTCTGTTGCAACTACCACATCGACCGGAAGGTAAAATTTTACATTCATGTCCTTAGCTTTTTTCATAATCTTCCTTGCATCCTCCAACAGATCATCTTCAACCAGCGACTTACCAATTTCATGTCCTTGTGCTTTTAAAAAAGTAAATGCCATACCCCCGCCAATAATCACTTTATCCACTTTGTCAAGCAGTTTGACTAATGCCTGTAGTTTTCCCGACACCTTACTACCGCCAATGACTGAGACAAAAGGACGCACCGGATGCTCTAATACTCTATGAAAAAAATCGATCTCCTTGTTAAGAAGAAATCCCGCAGCACGAGATGAGACGTCGAAATGTTGCGCCATAGCATAAATTGAGGCATGCTTGCGGTGGCACGCACCAAAGGCATCATTAATATACACATCGGCAAATGAGACCAATTCCTGGGCAAATGCTTCGTCATTTTGCGTCTCTCCCGCTTCATAACGTAAGTTTTCCAAGAGCAATACTTCGCCCGCATTCAACGCCTTTGCCTTACTTTTGGCATCTTCGCCTATGACATCTTTTGCCATGATGACATCGAGTTTTAAAATGGAGTGCAACCGCTTGGCAACAGTTTCGAGTGAATATTTTTCTTCATATACTCCCGGTGTCGGACGTTCAAAATGACTGGCAAGAATAATCTTACAGTCTCTGTCAATACAGT
>JALUJE010000108.1 GCA_027057185.1 Helicobacteraceae bacterium
GTAATGCTGTCTCCCATAAAAAAGGCAGTTAATAATGAAGCAATGACAACGGCTTGTGCCAGCAGCGCCGTTAGTTTTGGACCGAGTTTGTCAACACCAAATCCCAATACAATACGTAAAATAGCTCCGGATAAAATCGGCAATGAAAGCAAGGTCGCTTTCTCGCCCGCTGTCATAATGTGACCTCCTAATGCCAAAGCCTCACTGATTTCGGTACTTAATGGTCCGAGCATCGTCCAGACCATAAAACTCATATCGAAATATAAAAAAGCCATGAACAGCGTGGGCGCGTGTCCTTCACCTTTTAAATCTTTAAATCCTGCCATAATGCAATGTCCTTAACTAGAATAATTGAGGGAATTATAATAGATATAAGCGCTATACACGTTAATAGTATGATTAAAAAATAATCAATAAGTAAAATTTATGGCCGCAAAAATATGATTAAAAAATAATCATAAAGAGAATTTACATGTAAAATGAACCCGCTATAATTCCAGTACATACATTAATTAAAAAGACAGATGAGGACTAGTGTGCAAACGCCTTTAGAAAATTTTATTGATTATAAAGCGAAAACGGGGATGCAGTGTGGTAATTACTCCATTGAAGTACCCAAGCTAGAAGAGGGTGAGCAGTACCGCTTTCACTTTGATGCCACCGCGTGTGTAGGGTGTCGCTGCTGTGAAGTTGCATGTAATGAACAAAACAATAATCCGGCAGACATTAAATGGCGTCGTGTCGGCGAAATGGAAGGTGGAGTATTTCCTCATATTATGCAGCTGTTTAACTCTATGAGCTGTAACCACTGTATTGACCCGCAATGTCTTATTGGTTGCCCGACGGAGAGTTATATTAAAATTGAAGCGACCGGTATTGTAATACATGATGATGAGACCTGCATTGGGTGTCAGTACTGCACCTGGAATTGTCCGTATGGGGTACCGGTATATCATGAAGAACGTCACATTGTCACGAAGTGTCACATGTGTCACGAACGTCTTGACGTGGGACAGTCGCCTGCTTGTGTGCAGGCGTGTCCTTCCGGTGCCATTATGATTGAGACAGTCAACAAAAGGCAGTGGCAGACCGAACAGATGGATGCTGAGGGGAATATGCCTTATCTTCCCGATGCACGTATTACTAATGCAACGACACGATACACGTTACCGGAAAATATGGAGACGATGGCAGCAGAGATGATGGAGCGTGATGCGCATCTTTTGAGACCTGCACATTCAGAATTGCCGCTTGTCTTTATGACGGTGTTGACCCAAGTGTCATTGGGCGCTTTTTTCGCTCTAGTTCTGGGGAATCTATTGAGTCTGTTTGGATTAAGTACACCAAACTGGATCATGGCAGCTGTCGCCATGGCACCTGCGGCACTGGGGCTACCGCTATCGGCACTGCATTTGGGACGGCCGTTTCTTGCCATGACGGCAATGAAAAACATTAAAAGTTCCTGGCTCTCTCGTGAGGCGCTGGCACTGGGACTGTTTGTCGGGATGATGACGCTTGACATTCTCTGGTACATTCTTGGTATTCCAAAAGGGTTACATGTATTGTACGAATTGCTGACATTGGGGGTCGGGGTGTACGGAATTTATGCACAGTCTATGATCTACCGTATTCAGGCACGTCCTTCCTGGAATCGCGTGACGACCAATCTTAAATTTTTTGGTGTGGGATATGTTGGATTGCTATTGATAGCACTGGTGGCGCTGTTACAGGGAATTACGGCAGCGGTAACACCACTGCTTGCCACGGCTTTGGCCTTGGCGGCGGCGCAGGCTTTTTTTACCTATGAAGATCGCCGAACGCTAAAAAGCAGCCATGAAAACCACTATCAGCTTGAACGTACGGAACGACTGCACCGCGAATTTTTTTCACGTCATGTTATGTGGCGCATAGCGATGTTTATAACGGGATCGTTACTGTTGCCGCTATTGGTGATTGTATTGGTTGAGGCAGGAATAAGCTCTGTGGCGGTAGTCATGCTGATTTTGGGAGTATTGTTGAGTATGGGAAGTGAGTTGATGGATCGCTTCTTGTTTTATGCTACTGTGGTACCTTTAGGTATGGCAGGATCATTTTTTGTAGGAAAGCAGCGATGATAGAAAAAATTAAAAATTTTTTGGGTCTGGATATTCAGGAGGCACGCTATAAGCTTAGCAGTGATCCGCAGTTTGGGATGATCAGTGATGCGAAAAAACCTGATAAATGGGTCTTTTCTACTTGTGGCTACTGCGGTGTCGGATGCGGTCTGTATATTGGGGTGAAAGATGGCGAAGCAGTCTACACAAAAGGCAATCCTAAACATGCGGTCAATATGGGGACATTATGCCCCAAAGGGTTGAGCGAACATCAACTGCTCAATTCGCCAGAACGTATTATTCACCCGAAAATTCGAAAAAACGGTCTCTTAGAAGATGCCAGTTGGGATGAAACTTTTGAAACAGTGAGCCGTCATTTTAAGGCAATTGCAGCAAATTACGGTTCTAAAGCCATCGGTATTATTTCAACCGGGCAGATGTTGACCGAAGAGTTTTATGCTTTAGGTAAGCTGGTACAATTGGGACTGCGTACCAACAACTTTGACGGCAATACCACTTTGTGTATGGCCTCGGCGGTGATGGGCTATAAGCAGTCTTTGGGTTCAGACGGTGCCGTAGGCAGTTATGAAGATTTTGAAAAGGCCAATGTGATTGTACTGATCGGTGCCAATATTGCGGATAACCACCCCATTCTAAAGCTTCATATTGCCAAAAATAAAAAAAAGCCGAAGATCATTGTCATTGATCCCAGAGCCTCGAAAACTTCCCAGATGGCCGATTTATTCATTCCGTTGAAACCGCGTACCGATCTGGCACTGCTCAATGGTCTGGCGTATATTATTATTGAACAGGGTTGGGAAAATGAGGGGTATATCACGGCCAAAACCAATGGTTTTAAAGCCTTAAAAACCTTCCTTCAGGATTATCCGCCGCAGGAGGTAGCGAATATTACGGGAATTGATGTTAAGACACTCTATGAGCTGGCACGACAGTATGCTTCTGCTGAAGCAGTGCTTTCGGCATGGACAATGGGAGTGAACCAGTCTGCTATGGGAACGGATACGGTAAGTGCTATCATTAACCTGCATCTGTTGACGGGACAGATCGGTAAACCGGGTGCGGGACCATTTAGTATTACGGGGCAGTGTAATGCGATGGGAACGCGAGAGAGCGGATTTACCTCGTCACTACCGGGATATCGCAATTTCGGTGACAAGGCAGCAGCGCAGGAATATGCGGATATTGTAAACGTACCGCTTGAGCGCATTCCTACTGAGCGCGGCTATAAATATGCCGAAATTATTGATGCCATTGATCGGGGTGAAATCAAGGCATTGTGGGTAGTTGCAACCAATCCACTGGTGAGTTTTCCTGATCAAGAAAAATTGCGAAGCACTTTGAAAAAGCTCGATCTTTTGGTGGTTCAAGATGCCTTTATGTCTGATACTGCTGAACTTGCCGATGTCGTTTTTGCCGCAGCGACATGGGGAGAGAAAGAGGGAACCTATACCAACTCCGAACGGCGGGTCAATCGTGCCAACAAAGCGGTAGAACCTTATGCCAATTCCAAGAGCGACTTCGACATAATCCTCGAATTTTCCAGCTACTTCTACGGTGTCAAAGAGATGCTCTTTGATGGATGGAAGGAGCCGCGCGATGCCTTTGAGGAATGGAGAATGGTCTCCAA
>JALUJE010000109.1 GCA_027057185.1 Helicobacteraceae bacterium
ATATGCAGGATTTATGAAGATTGTATCTCTTGCACCGGAGGTTTGGTAATGGCAAAGAAATTCAAAATCAAAAAGGGCGATACTGTAATGGTAATCGCCGGAGATGACAAGGGTAAAACAGGGACAGTGCTAAAAGTACTTACCAAAAAAGATGCTGTTATCGTAGAAGGGTGTAAGATAGCTAGAAAAGCAATCAAGCCTAGTGAGCAGAATAAAGAGGGCGGATTTGTAAACAAAGAGATGCCTATTCATATTTCAAATGTAGCTAAAGTGGAAGGGTAAACGATGGTTGTAAGATTAAAAGAAAAATATGCAAACGATATCAAACCTGCACTCGTTAGCGAATTTGATATCAAAAATCCGATGCAAATTCCGGGAATTGAAAAAGTTTCTATCAGTGTCGGTGCCGGTGAAGAAGCAAAAGATACAAAGATTCTGCAAAACATTCAGGATACAATCTCTTTGATTGCTGGGCAACATGCGGTTGTCACAAGAGCGAGAAAATCGATTGCAGGATTTAAACTGAGAGAAGGGTATCCTATCGGTGTCAAAGTGACATTGAGAGGGGATCGTATGTATACATTCCTGGACAAATTGATTGCGATTACGCTCCCAAGGGTAAAAGACTTCAGAGGTCTTCCAAGAAACGGTTTTGACGGTCACGGTAACTACAGCTTCGGTTTGGATGAACAACTTGTTTTCCCGGAAGTGAAGTTTGACGATATTATCAAAACACATGGTATGAATATCACAATCGTTACAACAACAGAAGATGACAAAGAAGCATTTAAACTGCTTGAACTCATCGGAATTCCATTTGCAAAGGGACGTGAATAATGGCAAAGAAATCAATGATCGCAAAAGCGAAAAGAAAGCCTAAGTTTGCAGTAAGAGCGTACACCAGATGTCAAATCTGCGGACGCCCTCACTCAGTGTACAGAGATTTTGGAATTTGCAGAATTTGCTTTAGAAAAATGGCAAATGAAGGCAAACTGCCCGGAATCAAAAAATCAAGTTGGTAAGGAATAAAGATGGTAAATGATCTTGTATCAGACGCATTGACAAGAATCAGAAATGCTTCCATGAGAAAACTGGAAGTAACTGAACTTCTTCACTCAAAACTGGTTGAATCTGTTGTAAAGATTTTCCAGGAGAAGGGTTATATAGAGTCTTACAATGTAAAAGAAGACGGTAATAAAAAGTTTATTGCTGTTGTATTGAAGTATGACGATAACGGTAACCAGGTTATCAATGAAGTCAAAAAAATCTCAAAACCGGGTCGTCGTGTGTACAAACCGGCTTCAGAGATCAAAAGATTCAAAAACGGTTACGGTACTATTGTAGTAAGTACTTCAAAAGGTGTACTGAGTAACGACGTAGCGCACAAAGAAGGTGTTGGTGGCGAAGTTATCTGCAGTATATGGTAGAGTCAATGTTTTTACGGCATTCGATTTAATCGTAGACAAGTAAAAAGGAAAAAAATGTCAAGAATTGGTAAACAACCGGTTGTGATCCCTGCAGGGATCGATGTAAAACTTGATGGTCCTGTACTATCATTTAAAAAGGGCAATGTTGAAAAACTGCTCGATACGAAAAATTATGTAAATGTTAAAGTAGAAGGCAATGAAGTCGTTTTCGCACCAAAAGGTGATGACAGACAATCTCGCGCTTTCTGGGGAACATTCAGATCACTCGCGAACAATATTGTCATCGGGTTGACAGAGGGTTATGAGAAAAAACTCGAAATCAACGGTGTCGGTTACAGAGCGGCAGTGAAAGGAAATGTTCTTGAGCTTCAACTTGGCTTTTCACACCCGATCAACTATGAATTTCCGAAAGATGTTTCTATTGCAGTTGAGAAAAACCTTATCACTATCAAGGGTGATGACAAACAAGTTGTCGGACAGATTGCAGCAGAGATCAGAGCGTTTAGACCGCCAGAGCCTTATAAAGGTAAAGGTGTCAAGTATGCTGATGAAGTTATCATCAGAAAAGCCGGTAAAACAGCAGCGAAGTAGGGGTGAAGTATGAGAACTAAATTATTAAAACAGAAAAATGCACTTAAAGCAAGAAGAATCAGAAGAATCAGAGGCAAAATCTCAGGTACAGCTGAACAGCCGAGAGTAGCACTCTTTAAATCAAACAGACACCTCTATGCGCAAGCTATTGACGATGTAAATTCTGTAACATTGGCGAGTGTAGACGGTAAAAAGCTAGGGCTTTCCGCAAGCAAAGAAGCAGCGACATCTGTTGCAAAAGCTTTCGCTGAAACGTTAAAAGAGAAAGATATTGTGAACGTTGTCTTTGACAGACGCGGCAATCAGTATCACGGTGTAGTTGCTGCTTTTGCAGAAGCGCTCAGAGAAAATGGAATAACACTATAAGGTCAATGATAATGGAAAATATTAACAGAGAAGATTTTGAAGAAGTTATCGTTAACATCGGCAGGGTAACGAAAGTTGTCAAGGGTGGTAGAAGATTCAGGTTTACCGCACTTGTCGTTGTAGGTAACAGAGACGGGATTGTAGGTTTTGGTACAGGTAAAGCGAAAGAGGTGCCTGATGCAATCAAAAAAGGTGTTGATGACGCTTTTAAAAACCTGGTGAAAGTCAATGTAAAAGGTTCGACAATCGCACATGATATTGAGTTAAAGTACAATGCAAGCAGAATTTTGCTGAAACCGGCAAGTGAAGGTACCGGTGTGATTGCAGGTGGTGCGACAAGACCGGTACTTGAATTGGCAGGTATTAAAGATATCCTGACTAAATCACTGGGTTCAAACAATCCTAACAACCTTGTAAGAGCGACTGTAAAAGCGCTCAGCATGATCAAACAATAGTAAGGAATAGTCAATGGCACTTGATAATTTAACTCCGGCATCCGGATCGACACATAAAACAAAAAGAGTCGGTCGCGGACAGGGTAGTGGTATGGGTAAGACAGCCACTCGTGGTAACAAAGGTCAGAAAAGTAGAACCGGTTACAGCAGAAAAAGAGGTTTTGAAGGTGGTCAGCAGCCGCTTCAAAGAAGATTACCGAAAGTTGGTTTTTCATCACGTGTGGAGAAACCTTACGTAATCAATATTGAGAAAGTTGCCAAAGTTGCGGCACTTGATGAAATTACATTTGAAACGATAAAGTCTGTACATAAGTTTCAAAGCAGTGTAAAGAAAATCAAATTGATTGGAAAAGGTGCGAAAGATCTTGCATCTAAAATCAAAGACGAAAACATTACAACCAGCGGTAAATAACGATGGGAAAAGACTTAACAAACAAGATTCTGATTACACTCGGCTTCTTGTTTGCATATAGGATTTTATCTTATATACCTGTTCCCGGTGTCAATGTGGATGTAATCAAAGCATTTTTTGATTCCAATTCCAACAATGCACTGGGAATGGTGAATATGTTTAGTGGAAATGCGGTAAGACGACTGAGTATCATCTCTCTGGGTATTATGCCTTATATTACCGCTTCCATTATCATGGAACTTCTTGCAGCTACATTTCCAACTCTGGGACAGATGAAAAAAGAGCGTGACGGTATGACGAAGTATATGCAGATTATCCGTTATGCTACTGTTGCTATAACCCTTGTACAGGCTGTCGGTGTTTCTATGGGACTTCAGAGTATGGGGCATGGTGGTGAAAGTGCTGTCATGATCGATATGAGCCTGTTTATTCCTATTGCTGCAGTATCGATGCTGACAGGTACGATGTTACTGATGTGGATAGGTGAACA
>JALUJE010000110.1 GCA_027057185.1 Helicobacteraceae bacterium
TTGTTTGTTTGCTCACAAGCTCCTGTGAACTTAAAATTACTATCTGAATATTTTTCAAAAGCAAACTATCAACCTAAAGTTTTTATTTCTGGTTCTGCTATTGGGTTTTATGGTAATCGAGGAGATGAAGAATTATCCGAAAAAAGCAAAAAAGGAACAGGGCTCCTATCTGATGTTTGCTACCAATGGGAGGACGCAACGTCTTTGGCTTCACAATCAGGTATTAGAGTAGCTAACATCAGGTTTGGTATGGTTTTAAGCTCCAAAGGCGGTGCATTAAAAAAAATATTGCTTCCATTCAAAATAGGACTTGGTGGTGTTATCGGAAACGGTAAGCAATATATCAGCTGGATTACAATTAACGATGTTGTTGGCATCGTAAACTACATAATAAAAAATGAAGATCTCCAAGGGCCCATAAATGTAGTATCTCCAAATCCAGTAACCAATTATAATTTCACTAAAATATTGGGAGAAAAACTTAATCGTCCTACGTTGTTTCCTTTACCTGCATTTTTGGCAAAAATATTATTGGGTGAAATGGCTAAAGAATTATTGCTTTCAAGTACTAAAGTTACCCCACGAAAATTACAAAAATCAGGTTATATTTTCAAAAATACAACTTTGGAAAATGCTTTTGAAAAGATGCTAAACACACCCCTGTAGCCCTTTTTGTGTATGGTATGATTGTATTGCATTTTAGCATTACATGTATTTTATGGGGTTGAACCATCGAGCAGATAGAAAAGCATTGCGGGAGATTCCGGCAGCTGCAGTGTTGTGGTATCTACGGGACGAGGGAGTGCTCCCGTGTAGCTTTCAATCCAGGCAATATAGTTTTGCACTTTGGTGTAGATGCCGGGGTATCCAGCCACGGCACACCCAACGCCCCAGCTGACAATACCGGTCTGCACCCACTGGTCATGATACGGACTAATTAGCGGTCCGCCACTGTCTCCTTGACACGAATCCATTCCTCCCTCCATATAGCCGGCACAGATCATATTATCGGTAAGTTCAGCGTACGAACGGTTGCAGTCCCTGAAGTCGACAATGGGAGTGCGTGCCTCTCTTAGCCTTGTTGGAAAGACCTCTTCCCCGGCAACCATGGTTCCCCATCCGGCGACCCAGCTTTCAAGACCGGCGTCCAAAGCAGAGGAACGATCTAGTAGAACCGGGGCAATGTCATGTACCGGTGTTTCTAGCTCAAACAAGGCAATATCGTTATTGTCACCGGCATAATCGGGATGGACAATGACCCGTTTAATGCCAAGAGCTTGTTGATTGGTTAGGTTATAGCTACCCACGGCAATCTTATCGTATTGAGTCAGTGGTTCTTGCCAGCAATGCGCGGCACTTAAGACCCAGGTTGGTGCAATCAGGCTGCCGCCGCAGCTGAGAGATCCATTGTATTCATAGGAGACAATGAAGTGCCATTTATCATTGTCATCGGCAATGACAGAACCATTAATAATGCGGGTTTGTGCGGCATAGCTACTTAGGGTCAATAGTACCGGCAGTAAACATTTTATGTACAAAAAAGACCTTTTTAGTGTGTATTATAACACAGCGAGCGCTTGGCAGATCAAATGGGGTATAATACATAAAGATGAACAGGGGGAGCGAGACAATACGATGATAGCCATGCACTGTGTTATTTTTGCCGGGGGAAAAAGTTCTCGTATGGGAGAAAATAAAGCCCTATTGCCGTTTGGAGGATACGATTCACTGCTGCAATATCAGTACTCTCGGATGCGTACTATATTTGATCGGGTGAGCATCTCTTTAAAAGAGGGGATGATCCCAGACTTTCCCTGCACGGTTATTGAAGACCGGGTCAAGGAGAACATATTTGCACCCACCGCCGGCTTTGTTGCGCTGTTTGATGTGCTTCAAGAGGAGCGGATATTTGTCTTGAGTGTTGATACGCCATTTGTTTCTAAAACAGAGCTTATGGCACTGCTGTCGCGGGATCGTCGTGAGCATGATGCAACGGTTGCTAGAACGCTCAGTGGAGTGCACCCGATGTGCGGTATTTACCATCGCAGTTTGCACCAGACATTTCGCAGGATGCTTGATGAAGGAGACCACCGTCTGAGAAAGATGTTGCAGGCATCGCAGACGTGCTGGGTTGATTTTGATCAGGAAGCGGCATTTGCCAATTTGAATTATCCGCATGAATATGAAGCGGCATTACAACGGTTGAAACAAGAAGGTATGTTAGCGTAGCATGGAGGCGCCGCTCCAGATTTGAACTGAAGGATGGAAGCTTTGCAAACTTCTGCTTTAACACTTAGCTACAGCGCCATAAATTATGAACATTTTAGTATAGTTGTGAGTATATATGGTGGACAGGGTGGGATTCGAACCCACGGAGGTATGACCCTCGCCGGTTTTCAAGACCGGTGCATTCAACCAGGCTCTGCCACCTGTCCGTGAACGAAGTATTTAATCTATAAATTGGAGGCGCCACCCAGATTTGAACTGGGGATAGAAGCTTTGCAGGCTCCGGCCTTACCACTTGGCGATGGCGCCACACAGGCATACCAAAATATTGATGGTGCCCGGAGCCGGACTTGAACCGGCACAGTGTTACCACCGAGGGATTTTAAGTCCCTTGCGTCTACCAATTTCGCCATCCGGGCATCAACTTAAATACCTCAACAAAAGCATTACGCAATGGTTTTGTTGAGATATGTAAATGGAGCGGGAAACGAGGTTCGAACTCGCGACCCCAACCTTGGCAAGGTTGTGCTCTACCACTGAGCTATTCCCGCAGAGGCACAAGTACAATACTTGTTTTGAGGTGGAAGTATAGCTAAAAATATTTTACATGTAAAGTGTTTTTTCAATTAGATTGGAGAAATTGGCTATAATCGCAGTGTAATTATATGAGCAGAAACTGTAATGAAGGATATATATGCGTAGTGATATTATTAAACGCGGATTTGACAAAACCCCGCACCGCTCTTTATTGCGGGCAACCGGTCTAAAAGACGAAGATTTTGATAAACCGTTTATTGGTGTGGCAAACTCCCATATTGACATTATTCCGGGGCACTTTTTTCTTCAGGAGTATGGCCGTATTGTCAAAGAGGCAATTCGTGAGGCCGGCGGTGTAGCGTTTGAGTTCAATACCATCGGTGTTGATGATGGTATTGCCATGGGGCACGAGGGGATGCTCTATTCGCTCCCCTCGCGCGAACTGATCGCCGATTCCATCGAGACCGTGATGAATGCACATCAGCTTGATGGACTCATCTGCATTCCCAACTGTGACAAAATTGTTCCGGGTATGCTCATGGGAGCGTTGCGCGTCAACGTACCGACCATTTTTGTCTCAGGCGGTCCCATGCAGGCCGGACATAAAAAAGATGGTACACCGATTGACTTGGCGACGGCTTTTGAAGCTGTAGGTGAGCATGCCGAGGGTAATATGAGCGATGCCGAGCTCTATGAGATTGAGTGTGAAGCGTGCCCCAGCGGTGGGTCGTGTTCGGGGATGTTTACGGCAAACTCGATGAATACGCTTTGTGAAGCCATGGGGGTGGCATTGCCGGGTAACGGTACCGTACTGGCAATGACTCCTGAGCGTATCGAAATGGTAAAAACCGCTGCACGCCGAATTGTGGCAATGCTCAAAGATGAGAACCCATCACGCTGGAATATGCGCAATATTTTAAATGAAAAAGCGATTCATAACGCTTTTGTTATTGATATGGCAATGGGCGGCAGCTCG
>JALUJE010000111.1:0-10898 GCA_027057185.1 Helicobacteraceae bacterium
GTTTGTTAATGTTGCTTATCTGAGCTGATTTGTGTAAAATGTGTTTGAATAAAGAGTTGTGTGTCAAAGAGGAGTCAAACTGATATGGAAGAAGTAGACTTCGTTGAAGCGTATAAAGAATACTGGAAAATTCTTAAGGAGAACCGTAGTTCCGTTAAGTTGCTTAAATATGACTGGATTAATATGCCCAGTAGTATTCCTATCGAATGGATGGTATATTCACAATACTTAAATGAGCATTCACAGGAACTGGTAAATTCGATTAATCAGTTGGCAGTTAGTACAAGGAAGTTAAGAATTTGGCAGAAATTGTTAGAGAATCACGATGAAGAGAAGAATATATATATCGTAAATGAATTTATAGAGCCTTTGGCAACGCTATGTCTTAACCTGCCATATGCAATCAGAGGGCGTTTTATATTCTCTGTATCACATCTTAGTCATCAGGCAAATATGAAGAGGATAGAAAACTGGAAAGACAATTTAGCATCAGATAATTCAATAGACTTCAAAGCTATGGAGAAAGTATCTAAACAATGGGATGCATATCCAGAATTCCGTTCCTCATTAAGCCTATTGTCTGATTCTGATTTCTCTGAGCAAGTACATAATTTTCGCAATAAGTATCATCATCGCTATCCTCCAAGGGTTGAGTTCGGTCAAACTCAAATGGTAACGAGAAATATTGAAAATGGTAATGTAAGCTATGACTTCGGTTATATTGAACCATTGCAGGTATCAAAAATGGTTCCTCTTCTAGAAACACAGCATAGGGCAGCATACAGCTCTTTCAGAAAATACCAGACCTTAGTCAATGAGCAAATCGCAGTCATATTTGACACATAACAATCGCTTACACTCGGACAAAATAAAGCTGCGCCGCTTCGCTCTGCACCTTTATTTTTCCGGTGAAGCGAGGCGTTACAATATGCTGCTTGATTTTTCAGATTATTTGATAGGATAGGGGGGAATAATAAGTTAAGTGACTCTTTTTAGAGTTCGTTTGACCAGATACCGTAAGTAAAAGTGCCTGAGATGTCAGCGTTAGAGCATATCTGAAGTAATACCGTGATACCAGGATGCAATGGCATTCCCGGTCTCTTTATTGCGTTGAACCATCGCTTCAGAGCGTGCTTTGAGTCCGGTATTTTTACTAAAGCTAACACTGTGAGAGACCCAGATACCTTCTTTGGGAGTACCGTTGACCATGGAGTAGCAGATATTTCCGGGGAGATGGGCAGCGATGTCAAAGGTTTTTCCCAGGGTACGTGCTCCAAGTTCTTTGGCAACGACGTGACCACAGGAGTTTGCCATGTGACCGCTTTTAGGAAACGGATGTCCGCCGGCATCACCCAAAACATAAATTTTATCATCGGTAACGCTTTCAAAACCGGGTGCTTTGAGTTTTACCCATCCTGATTCATTGCATTCGAGTCCGGCAATGTCAATCAGTTTTGCCGGTTTCATGGGAGGAATAATATTGGCATAGGAAAACGCGATGCTTTTAGGCACATAGGAGAGTGTTTTGGTCTGAAAGGTTTCAATGTTTACATGTTTTGTCTTTAAATCAATTCCTTTGATTTCAGCGGTAGGAATGTATTCAATATAGCCACGATACAGGGTTTGGAAACTCTCCAGAAAGCCTTTGGCTTTGGTGGCCGGTTTTTCTCGAGGATCAAGCAGTACTACTTTCCCTTTGATGCCGTGTGTTTTGAAATAGTAGGCAATCATACACGCTCTCTCATAGGGGGCGGGAGGACAACGGTACGTCCCTGAAGGCACGGTAATAATGAAATTTCCGCCCTGAAAATTTTCAATGGCTTTTTTAAGACGGAGGTGCTCACTTCCAGGTTTCATGGCAGGTGGATAGTGTGTATAGACCGCCTTGGCAATGGAGATATCAGCAAAAAGCTGGCTGTAGTCGTAGTCAATTCCGGGTGAGAGTACCAGATAGTCGTAGTGATAGCACGCATTATTGGTAGTGACGGTTTGCGCTTTTTTGTCAATATCCGTAATAACCTCATGAATCAGATTATAGCGGTATTTTATGGAGGCACTTAGGTAATCAAAACTGAGATCTTCAAGCGAGACATTATCCACCCCGCCGAGCCAGATATTGCTATAGGGACACGATACAAACGTTCGGTTTTGTTCAATCAGCAGCACTTCAAGAGCCGGGTTGCTCTCTTTGAGATAGCGTGCGGTGGTGAGACCGCCAAAACCGCCACCACAGACAATGACTCTGGTCTTGTTTGAGGTGTTAAGAGGCTTTTTGCCTGTCGTACATTTTGGCAATGTTGCCGCTTGTAACGATAGCGGCAGTGTTGAACTTGCGGCGACGGTACCCAGCCCTTTTAGTAGGTCTCTTCTAGTCATACTTACTCCTTTTCATCACAGATGGCATGATCTTTTTTGTCTTTGGCATAGTGCACGACAAAAGCTTTTAAATGCGGCATTATCTCTACAAACTTAGCACTCTTAAAAAGTGTGTCAAGCTGCGGATCAATGCCTGAAAACCGCTCTTTAAACAGCGTGGCATTGTTGTCAAATAATGTGAGCCACTCTTGTGTAGTATATTGTTTTGAGAAGAGATCTCCTCGCATGTTTAGTGGCTTTTTCAGGAGGTATTTGTAATAGACCATCCCTTTTGTTTGACTGCCTGTAACGTCATTGGCCATACACTGTAACATAAATACCAAAGAGAGCGCAATCTTTACCATTGACGAAACACTCCTTGAATATAATGCCATAATCATAGCAGAAGAGATGGTGTAAAATAAAGTAATCCTATAATATTAGTAAGGTATTGAAACGAAGGTGTTTTAGTGTCCAGAATATTTTGCTTGTAGCGATGGTCGTTTTCATTGAAAATCAGGACGGAGTAGACCTGAAATTTCAGCTGCTATTTGGGTGTGCTCTCTTCATCTTTTATTTCATTGCTCAGTGGTTTCATAGCAGGAAAGAGCAGTACATCACGAATGGAGTGCTCATTGGTCAGCATCATAACCAGACGGTCAATACCAATGCCCTGACCCGCAGTTGGAGCCATACCGTAGCTAAGTGCCGTGACAAAATCTTCATCCATTTCATGTGCCTCATCATCACCGGCATCTTTGGCATCGAGTTGCCCTTTAAAGCGCTCATATTGATCAAGTGGGTCATTGAGTTCACTAAAGGCGTTGGCAATCTCTTTTCCGGCAATAAAAAGTTCAAATCGTTCCGTAACAGCTAGATTTTCATCTGAGCGTCGCGCCAAGGGGGAGATTTCTACCGGATAGTCGGTAACAAATGTCGGATCAATCAGTTTGGCTTCTACAAATTCATCAAAGAGCTTTCCGTGGAGCTGCCCCAGATTGAGATGGTCATTTACTAGGACATGGTGTGTCTGCAAATAAGCAATAATGGCCTCGGGATTTTGCAGTATCTCTTGGGGTACACCACCGATGGTATGAAGAGATTCTACCAGACCAAGTTCACTAAAGTTGTCAAAATTAATCTCTAAATCTCCATAAGGCAGAAGTTTTGGAAGCTTTAGATGATCAAATAGATACTCAAATAACTCTTTGGTCAGAGCAATAAGATCACGGTAAGTTTTATAGGCCCAGTAAAATTCAATAGAGGTAAATTCTGGATTGTGGGTCGCATCCATTCCTTCGTTGCGAAAGTTTCGGTTAATCTCAAACACAGCTTCAAATCCGCCGACTATGAGTCGTTTGAGGTAGAGTTCTGGAGCAATACGTAAGTAGCGGTCAACTCCCAGCGCGTTATGATGGGTAACAAAGGGTTTGGCGTTGGCACCACCGGCAATAGGGTGCATCATAGGTGTTTCAACTTCCAAAAAACCTTTGTCCTCAAAAAAACGGCGAATGAGCGAGATGACTTTAGAGCGTGTCTGAAAGGTTTTTTTGACGTCAGCGTTCATGATAAGATCGAGATAACGTTGACGATAACGCAGTTCCTTGTCGGTAATACCATGATATTTTTCCGGTAAGGGCGAGAGTGCTTTTGTTAGTATGGTGAGATGATTGACATGCAACGAGAGTTCTCCCTTGTTGGTCACAAAGGGAAAGCCACACACCTCAATAATATCACCCACTTCAATGAGCTTTTTAATCTCATTATAAAATCCTTCCGGAAGCGCATCTCGTGCCAAATATATCTGTAGCAGACCACTTTCGTCTTCAATTTTTAAAAAGCTGGCTTTCCCCATAAGACGGTAGAATTTGATGCGTCCGGCAACACAGTAATGGCGATTTTCGGCACGTCTATCTTCGAGTTGCGCAATATCATCATTGACACTGAGAAATTTCTCAACCGTGGTGTTGCGTTTGGAAAAATTGGAATAGGGGTTATGCCCAAGTTCCCGTAGTTTTTTGGCTTTTTCAATGCGTAACTGAACAAATTGATTATCAAATACCAAGTAGATCCTTCTTTAAATAGTTATTTTTTTTGACATGTTTTACATGTACCGTATATCTGCATGGAATGATCGCTCATTTTAAAGCCCAGTTCCGTCGCAATCAGCTGCTGGCGTGTTTCAATCTCTTCATCGACAAATTCGGTGATTTCACCACATTCGGTACAGATAATATGGTCATGGTGGTCTTTGGCACCAAGTTCATATTTTTTTCCCTGTGCACCAAAAGAGAGTGAGGTGACCATATCGGAATCTTCCAGGAGTGAGAGTGTCCGGTAAATCGTTGCTATACCGGCTTTAAGTTCCGGGCGTTTGTGAATAATGAGTTGATGCAGAGCCTCGGGCGTCAAATGCTCATCAGAATTGTAGAGCATCTCTAAAATGACCTCTCTTTGAATGGTAAACTTTAAACCATTACGTTTGAGTAGTTCCTTAAAATCGGCCAGAAGTGTTCCATACTCTATGGTGCGTTCAGAAAAATCAGTTGTTTTATTGGGCATACTATTCTCCTGATGGTCGTGTGGTTGTGATATTCATCTCTTTAGATACGGTGTCAATAATCATCCCTTTGGCACTGTCACTGACGGCTTGCGTACCTTTTTCAATGGTTTGCGCCATATTTTCCGAGACTTCGGTAGGATCAAGGTGCATAATATAGCCGCCTACCTCCGCCATGACCGGAAATAGAAAACTGTTTTGCATCATGGGCTCAAGTTTGGTTTTGATGGCATTGATATTGTTCATGGCGTAAACAATAACCGCGGCAATGAGAAAAAATTTTCCACTACCAATGATGAAACCGAAAATGCGATCAACAACACCCAAACCACTGGCACTGCCAAGCTTTTTAAATAGTGAACCCAACGCAATCATGAGAACCCAGAAAACGGCGAGAGTCACCAAAAATCCAGTAAAGTTAATAGCGGCAGAATTCTCAAAGTGAAAAAAGAGATCGCTGATTTTTTGACCGACCGTTTCACCAAAACGAGAGGCAATAAAAATACCGCCGATAATTCCGACGAGACCGAACATCTCTTTGAAAAAACCGTTAATAATCCCTTTAAGTCCTAGTAAAAGGACAATGGCACCGACAACAATATCGAAATAGTTAATATCCATTACAAATCTACCTTTAGTTGAGCTTTTCCTGCTTTTTTTGCTGTATACATTGCTTGATCGGCACGTTCTATTACCGATTCAAACGTATCATTTTGTTTCATCTGTGTTAGACCGATACTGACCGTCATATTGATCTCTTTATCCTGATAGAGTATTTTATTTTTGCGAATGAGTTCTAAAATACGTTCTGCAACCAACCGTGCTTCATGTCTCTTAATACGATTTAGCACCAGTACAAACTCTTCACCGCCAAAGCGAAAAATCTTGTCATTGTCTCGAAGTGTATGTTTTAGAAGGTTTGCTAAAAAGATAAGTACCTTGTCTCCGGCTAGGTGACCAAAGGTATCATTAGTCCGTTTAAAGTCGTCCAGGTCGATCATAACCAAAAAGCTCTCATTGAAATGGGTATGTCCGTTCTTGAGTATTTGATCAATATATTGATGCAGCGCATAACGGTTATAGACCTTGGTCAGAGCATCAATGCTAGACTGCACCTCGAGTGCTTCAACTTTTGCCATAAGTTTCATAATGGTTTTATTGGCTTCATCAACTTCTTGATTCAGGTGAGATTGAATGGTTTTAAAGCGTTCCAAGACATTGTACTCATCTTGTTTGATACTATTAATAATTTCATTTTGGTTTTGTGAAATAACAGTGATGTTTTCATTGTATTTGGAGTAGGAGTTGATACTGATGCGTGCAAGTTCCTGATACTCGCTGTCCATAAGAAGCTGGGGGTTCTTGAAAGCATTGTTTTCTCCGTTGTTTTCTTCTTCAAGCACAATTTTTCTGGCACTGGCCTGAACAAAATCCATAAGGAAATCAGCATCTAAGTAGGTCGTGGTATCGATTTTGTTCAATACGTCATGGTAAGCGGCCGAGATGATTTGTTTCGCTTCATCTTTGTCCATCTTAGAAATCCTTATGTTATATTAAATGGTGCATTATACATCCCAAAAGCATAAATAAACTTGATATAGAGATGGTAATGATCCAATTTTTATGATGATTGGTGGAAACAGATAGTAGTATTAGTAGTTCTTTAGCTAAATTTAGGTAGCATTCCTCCAAAAAAACTGACCTGTTCAAAACTAAGGTATATATTATGAGTAACTGGAATCCTTCAAGCTGGAGAGACAAACCGATATTGCAGCAACCGACATACCCGGATGATACGCTATTACACAACGTGGAAAATGAAATAAAAAACTATCCGCCGCTGGTGTTTGCCGGAGAGGCCAGAAATCTGAAAAAGCAGTTGGCAGACGTAGCTGCCGGACGGGCATTTCTACTTCAGGGCGGTGATTGCGCCGAGAGTTTTTCCGAATTTAATGCCGACAATATCCGTGATACCTTTAAAGCATTGTTGCAGATGGCAGTCGTAATGACTTTTGCCGGTGGTGTTCCCGTGGTAAAAGTAGGGCGCATGGGCGGACAATTTGCCAAACCACGCTCTTCGGATACTGAGACCATCGGCGATGTTACATTGCCAAGCTATCGTGGTGATATTATTAATAGTGTTGAATTTACCGAATCGGCACGTATTCCTGATCCAAAGCGCATGATTAGAGCCTATAATCAGTCGGTGGCGACACTGAATTTGGTTCGTGCATTTGCGTCGGGTGGTTTGGCAGATCTGCATGAAGTACATAAGTGGAATCTGGATTTTGCTTCTCAGGGTACCATGAGTGAAAAATATGAAGATCTTTCCAGTCGTATTCAGGATTCGCTTCGTTTCATGGAAGCGTGTGGTGTAACATCTCGAACGTATCGTACACTTCGCGAGACAGACTTTTATACGTCTCATGAAGCACTGTTGTTACCTTATGAGGAGGCATTTACACGTCAGGATTCTTTAACGGGAAACTGGTATGATGTCTCGGCACACATGCTCTGGATCGGTGATCGTACCCGTCAGCTTGATGGTGCTCATGTTGAGTTTATGCGTGGTATTAATAATCCGATCGGTATTAAAGCCGGACCATCAATGGAGCCTGAAGATCTGGTTCGTTTATGTCATGTGCTCAATCCTCAAAATGAAGCCGGACGTCTTAATATTATTGTTCGTATGGGAGCCGATAAGGTTGCTAAGGGTATGCCAAAGCTTGTTCGCGCTATTGAATCAGAAGGTTTTAATGTTGTATGGAGCTGTGACCCGATGCACGGCAATGTGTATAAAACCTCTACCGGCTATAAATCGCGTCCGGTTGATGCTATTTTAACCGAAATGAAACAGTTCTTTCAGGTACATAAAGCAGAAGGAACCGTTGCCGGTGGTGTGCACTTAGAGATGACCGGTAAAGATGTTACCGAGTGTACCGGCGGTCGCTTTCATATTAGTGAAGAAGATCTTAAAAGTAGGTATCATACCCATTGTGATCCGCGGCTTAATGCAGATCAATCTTTAGAATTGGCCTTTTTGATTGCCGATACCCTGCGAGAAGCACGATAACTAGTAGACTTTTCAATGACATGTAAATTATTATGCCCCTCACAGGGCATTAACAGCGTGTGCTAGTTCATCAGGTTTATTAGAATACTGCATGGCATCTTGTTTGGAGATCATCTTATTGCGCAAATAGGCAACCAGCTCCTGCGTTTGTGTTACCATACCCGTACCTTGTTGGTTTAACTGCATTTGCGAGTAAATTTGGTGTACCTTGTCCTCACGTATGAGGTTGGCAATAGCGGGGTTCGTAATCATGATTTCTTGTACGGCAATACGACCGCCGCCAATTTTTGGCAAGAGCGCTTGGGCAATAACGGAAATGAGTGAGGTCGAGAGTTGCGCACGAATTTGCGGCTGTTCTTCACCACTAAAGACATCAATAATACGGTTAACGGTTTGTGGCGCCGAACTCGTATGTAGGGTTCCAAAAACTAAGTGACCGGTTTCTGCGGCGGTCAATGCGGCTTCAATAGTCTCTTTATCACGCATCTCTCCAATGAGAATAATATCAGGATCTTCCCGCATTGCGTATTTTAAAGCACTGGCAAAACTTCCGGTATCGGTGCCGACATTTCGGTGGGAAAAGAGGCACTTTTTATTTTGGTGAATGAACTCTACTGGATCTTCTACGGTAATCACATGCTTGGATTCATAAAGATTAATTTCATTAATCATGGCGGCTAGGGTTGTTGATTTACCGCTACCGGTAGGACCGGTTACTAGAATCAGCCCTTTTTCACGTTTCACCAGTTCTTTAAAAATGGGTTTGGAACCCAAATCGTCCAGCGAGGGAATTTCAATGGGAATAATACGAAAAGCACAGGCTATATCTCCCATGGTACGGTAGTAGTTGGCACGAAAACGACCAATATTGGGAAGAAAAATGGCAAAATCAATTTCATTGCTCTCTTCAAACTGTTTTTTCTGTTTTTCACTCAGTAGTGAGTAAGACATCTCTTCAATCATCTTGCCATCTAGTATGGGGAGGTTGAGTGCTACGAGTTTTCCATCAATCCGTATTTGCGGTTCCGAGCGACTCACCAGGTGTAGATCGGATGCTTTGTAGGCAATGACGCTTTTTAAAAGTTTCTGTATATCCAGTACTTCAGCCATTATAGAAATTCTCCTTCATATCGGGATTGATCAAATCCGACAAGCACGTTGCTGTCATATTCGACAACAGGACGTTTTAGTAACATGGGTTCTTTACAAAGCCATGCTATTTTGTCATCATCACTCAAATCGCGTTCTTTAAGTTTTAAATTGCGATAGGTGGTACTTCGTGTATTCAAGAGTTTTAGCAGCGTGACACGTGCTGCCCAGCTCTGAATTTTGTGACACTCAGGCGTTTCGGTTTTTATATCATGAAACTGATACGCTATATGGTGGGTGTTAAAAAATTTTAATGCTTTTTTAACGCTATCGCAATTTTTTATTCCGTAAATATGGAGCATGTATTACTCGATGATCTTGGGAACAACAAAGAAAGAATCGGCACTTTTGGGTGCATGTTTAATAATATCGTTATGGATTTGAGGATGACACTCAGGTGTGTCATCTCGTAACGGTGTTGCTGCATCTGTCATGGCAAATGTTTCATTGACACCATCAGTGTCGAGTTCGGAAAGATTGTCGACAAATGAGACAATTTCGTTGAGCTGTTCGATGATTTCAGCCCTTTTATCGTCAGAAACTTCCAAGTAGGAGAGTTTTTCGAGTCGATTTAAGAGGTTATTATCTAGGGTCATTCGTTACCTTTACTTATTTACATGTAATTTATATTCGATTTATTGTAACAAAAAAAGCTTATAGAGACTTATATTTTGGCAGCTGTTTAAACAATATTAATTCAAATTTGGATATTATTGCACTTAAATACCGTACAGGATACAGGAGCTTTTTTGAGTCTTAAAGAAAATATTGACATGGTGAAAGAAGAACTCAATTCTGAAGAGAAGTTTTTTGAAAGTGCCGTGAAAGCAGAACGACTATGGGAAAAATACAAAACAGTCATTATTGCCGGGGTGGTTGGTGTTATTGCCGTTGTTGCCATCAGTGCAGTCAATGATGCCAAAAAAGAGTCGGATGCCGTGGCTTCAAATCAGGCATTATCAACACTTCAGGCCGATCCCAGCGCTGCTGCTGAAGCGGAACTTGCCGCGCTGAATCCGAAACTGCTTAGAGTATGGAAGTTTTCTACGGCAATCGCCGAAAATGACCGGGATGCCTTAGAAGCATTGAAAGCATCGGATGATGCTATTATCAGTGATCTCGCTGCCTACGAGGTAGCGGCACTGCAATCAGATGCGGCACAATTGCAACAGTATGCATCGTCGCAACAGGCAATCTATAAGGATTTGGCAATACTGGAAAATGCACTGTTGCTGATGAAAAACGATCAAACAGAACAGGCCCATCAAAAGCTTTCTCTCGTCTCGCAGGACTCTCCTCTTTACAAGGTTGCCAAATCTTTGATGCATTACGGAGTGAAATAGGTGCAAAAACAAACGGGCGTTCTTGTTGTAGCGGTTACGCTGCTGTTGCTTTTAGGCGGTTGTAGCTCTAAAGAATATTATGTTCCAGAAGATACTGCAGGAACCTGGAAGATGCAGGGGCCTCTTCATGCCAAAATTGTGGATGTAACGTCAGACGGTGCGGTACTCGATAATGGAAAAATAATGACTGCCAATGCCTTTTTGAAAGTAGCGTTAACGCCAAAACACCGGTTCGTTTCTCAAAGTGATGGCTGGATTATTTCGAGTACGAGTGATGGCAATCTCAGTTTAGAGTCGGGTACGAATGATGATAAGCATATAGATTTTGAATTGAAAAAAACAGTGGCAGCGGCATCGGTGAAAAATGATATTTTGGCGGTACTTTTTGCCAGTAATGAGATGGCTATTTATTCAGTGA
>JALUJE010000111.1:10908-11258 GCA_027057185.1 Helicobacteraceae bacterium
GGGCAGCGCTCCGGTTGCCGTTGATTCGAGAATTGTTAACCCTTATTTCCTCAAAGATCTGGTACTATTTTTAACGCTTGATGGCAAAATTGTTATTGTCAATACCGAAACAAAAAAAGTTATTCGATCGATGATTGTTAGTTCAGAACCGTACTTCAACAATATTGTGCACTTTAATGTTGCCGAAAATACATTGGTTGCCGCAACACCGTACAAAGTGTTCTCTCTGGTCTCTAAAGAGATGCGTTCACCATATGAAGTGCGAGATATGGTTTTTAAAAATGATGTCATCTATATCTGTACCAAGCAAGGTGAGATCATCTCACTAACCCCGTCATTGCAAAAAATTG
>JALUJE010000112.1 GCA_027057185.1 Helicobacteraceae bacterium
GACATTCATATTTTCAACGCCCAAGGCACTGAGGTACACCCTAGCTTTTCTGCATTGCCAACAAGTAAACTCTCTGCACAAAAAGAGGGATATCGATTTTTCATGGAGAAAGAGATTTATGAACAAAGCGATATCCTTTTAGATACACTTCTTGGGCGTTTAAGCGATGAAGAGATCCTTTTTGATGAAATTGACGCTACGCTACTTCAGGGAATCGATGAGATCAAACTCTGTGCCTGCGGTACCAGTTATCACGCAGCGTTAACGGCAAGTTATCTTTTTGAGCGGGAAGCAAAAATTCGCTGTTCCGTAGAAATTGCCAGTGAGTTTCGTTATAAAGATCCTATTTTATGTACCAGCACGCTTTTTATTGTCATCAGCCAAAGCGGCGAAACTGCTGATACTCTCGAAACCTTGAAAATGGCAAAAAATGCCGGTCTGAAAACACTGGTGGTCTGTAATGTCGACAACTCTTCCATGGTACGCCTTGCCGATGCCGCACTACTGACACGTGCCGGTATTGAAAAAGGGGTGGCATCTACCAAAGCTTTTGCCACACAGGTCACATTGCTGTGGATGTTGGCACTTTATACGGCAAAAGAACGAAACAGCATCACGACAGATGCATTGCAACAACAACTGAAAATCTTACGTAAAGTACCGTTGGCAACTCAGGTTGACGGTGCTATGCATGAACGCATCCACCGTCTATCAAAGCGTTATTTGCACGGTCACGGTTTCTTTTTTATAGGGCGTGACGTATTTTTTCCTCTGGCACTTGAAGGAGCATTAAAACTCAAAGAGATCAGTTACTTGCATGCAGAAGGCTATCCTTCAGGTGAGATGAAGCACGGCCCTATTGCTCTGGCTGATCCAGAACTCTTTACTGTAGCGCTAATGCCCGAACACCTACTCTACGACAAAATGAAAAGCAATGTGGAGGAGTTGAGTGCCCGTGATTCCACCATTTGCGCCATCAGTCCTTTAGAATTTGACAAGGCAGACGACTATCTAAAAACACGAGAACATGAACATTATATGTTGGAGTTTTTCGAGATGATGGTGATTGTGCAACTACTCTCTATGGAGATTACGGTGCGTCTGGGCCACGATGTAGATATGCCAAGAAACCTAGCAAAAAGTGTTACGGTCGAGTAACCGTAATACACCTAAGTGCTTAGTGACCACCGGTTGAGCAGGCACTTACTCCCGGGGGTGTTGTCGGCTGAATTGCCTGATTGTCAACACCACCTTTAGCATTAATATCTTCAATGGTATTCCATACGGCTTCAGCCGCCTTCATGTAGCGCTTGGCAGTCTCTGATTCCGGCGCCACATACACAATGGGTTTTCCTTCATCCCCACCAATACGCACTGCCGGCTCAATTGGAATCTCGGCAATAATGGCAGTATCAAACTCTTTGGCAATCGGATTCGTGGTACCTTTTCCAAAAATATCATATTCCACTCCCGTATCAGGAGCAATAAAACCACTCATATTTTCAATAATACCGGCAATAGGTATGTTAAGCTTTTTAAACATGTCCAGACTACGACGGCTATCATCGAGAGAGACCATTTGTGGTGTTGTCACGGTAATACCGGCCGTAACGGGAACGCTTTGCGCCAATGTTAATTGTGCATCACCCGTTCCCGGAGGCATATCAATCACCAAGCAGTCCAAATCTGACCACAAAATGTCACGTAAGAACTGCTCAATAGCTTTCATGACCATTGCGCCACGCCAAATCAGTGACTGACCCTCATCGGTCAATGACCCCATCGACATCATCTCAATACCGTATGCCTTCAATGGGAGTACCTTATTGCCCTCTATTTGCGGCTTCACCCCTTCCAAACCGAGCATACGCGGTACATTGGGTCCGTAAATATCGGCATCGAGCAATCCTACTTTTTTCCCCTGCATGGCCAGTGCAATGGCTAAATTCACCGAAGATGTCGATTTACCGACGCCTCCTTTTCCTGAACTGACCATAATAAAGTTTTTTACCTGTGGTGCAATATTTTTTCCGTGAGAAGAGCTCTCACGCGGCATTTGCGGTGCATTAACCTGTATGGTAGCATTAGAAATACCTACTTTTTGAAGCTCTTTTTGTGCCTCATCGGTAATTTGCGCTGCAACTTCCGGTGCACTGGAGGTAATGTCAACCTCAATCGTTACAGATGTTCCTGATATATCAATATTTTTGACAAATCCAAAGGTAACAATATCTTTGGTAAACCCCGGATAAGTTACATTTGACAGTGCAGATTTAATAGTTTCTTCATTCATGTTTTTCCTTTTAATTTTTACTAATACTAACTGGCATTTACCGCAGCTTCCGCCACTTTGGCATCTTCTGCAATTTTTGCTATGGCATCGGGATTATCCATAATATCTTGAGAAATTTTATAGGAACAAAATTTTGGTCCACACATGGAACAGAATTCCGCCTCCTTGAAAACATCCTGAGGCAAGGTCTCATCATGGTATTCACGTGCCCGTTCTGAATCCAGTGCCAACTCAAACTGTTTCTCCCAGTCAAAGCTGTACCGCGCATCACTCATAGCATCATCAATATCCCGTGCACCTTGACGACCCCGGGCAATATCTGCCGCATGTGCCGCAATTTTATACGCAATGATACCTTCACGTACATCATCGGCATTAGGCAGCCCCAAATGCTCTTTGGGTGTCACGTAGCAGAGCATTGATGCACCATGCCAGCCACCGACTGCTGCACCAATCGCCGAGGAGATATGATCATATCCTGCAGCAATATCAGTTACCAACGGACCTAAAATATAAAAAGGAGCTTCATGGCAGAGCTCACGCTGAATTTTCATATTACGCTCAATCTGATTCAGCGGAACATGACCGGGTCCTTCAATCATGACCTGCACATCTTTTTCCCATGCGCGCAGTGTCAACTCACCCAATACTTTAAGTTCACCCAATTGTGCTTCATCGCTCGCATCGGCCAAACATCCCGGGCGCAGTGAATCTCCTAAGGAGAGCGAGACATCATATTTGGCACAAATATCCAAAATATCATCATATGCCGTATAAAACGGATTCTCTTTATGATAATGCATCATCCACGCTGCCATTAAAGATCCGCCACGACTAACAATACCCATTTTACGCTGAGCAATCTTGGGCATGGTCTCCAGTAAGAATCCTGCATGTATCGTAAAATAACTCACACCCTGTTGTGCCTGGCGCTCCAGAACCTCCAACATTACCTCAATACTTAAATCTTCAATTTTATTATTGACATCATGCAGTATTTGATAAATCGGTACCGTTCCAATCGGTATTTTTGAGTTGGCAATAACTGCTCGACGAATTTCATCCAGATCACCTCCTGTGGAAAGATCCATCGCCGTATCGGCTTTATAGTGCTGAGAAACCTGAATTTTCTCAATTTCTCCTTGTACATCGGATGCAATGGCCGATGAACCAATATTGGCATTAATTTTACATGTCGCCGCAATACCGATTGCCATCGGCTCCAAATTGGTATGATTAACATTAGCAGGAATAATCAACCTGCCTCGTGCCACCTCGCTTCTCACCAATTCAGCATCGAGTTTTTCAATGTCTGCGACATACGCCATCTCTTCTGTAATAATACCTTGCTTGGCATAATACATCTGAGTCCGTACCGTGTCATTATCTCGTTTTTTTACCCAAGCCGTTCTCAAT
>JALUJE010000113.1 GCA_027057185.1 Helicobacteraceae bacterium
CTTAAAAAACTTCAATCACTTCCGCTACATAATAAACATTACCGAGACCATAGGGTCAATAATCTTTTGGCGGCCATGCTGAAAAATTTACATGGGTATTCTGTACTCTTCTACTGGCCACTCCCTTTTGAAGCCGACATACGTGCCAGCGTGATACGTTCACGAAAAAATATGCATGTTTATTTACCATTTATGGTGGGTGAAAGTTTCAAGATGGTACCATTTAGATTACCGCTTAAAAGTAGGGCTTTTGGTCTTTTCGAAAGTGGGAATACAACTAGAATTATAAAAAATATTGATATTGCAATTGTACCTGCGATTGGTGTTGATGCCGATGGCAAACGAATAGGTTTTGGAAAAGGGATGTATGATCGTTTCTTTCCCACATTAAAAAAGAGACCCTTTACTATTTTTATTCAGTCAGAATGCTGCTATAGCAAGCAAACTATATGTGACGATTTTGATATTGGGTGTGATCTGCTTTTAACACCAAAGCGGTGCTATGCAATGAAGAGGATACGAGATGCTAAACGAGATACTCTTAGGGGGAGGAATTTCCACTTTAAGCGGCGTCATCGGCTTTTTCATTTCTAAAAAGATAACTAACGCGAATTTTGAAGTCTATATTGAACAGGCCAAAGCCAAGGCTAAGGCGATTGAAAATGAGGCAGAAATTATGCTGCATCGTTCCAATGCCAAAGCACAAGAGATTGAAGCCAGTGCGAAGCGGCGTTATGAAGAAGCCAGTGAAGCCGCCAAAAAAGATCTTGCCGGGCGTGAAAACAAACTCATTAAAAAAGAGAATGATTTTTACGATTTTAAAAAAAATGAAGAAGAACGCATACGTAGTGAATACCATGCTGCAACAAGTAAAACGCTCTCGCTGGAGCGCCATGAAAAAACACTGGAAATCCTAAAACGTGATTATCAAAGCAAAATTGATGACGTCATCCACGTTTTAGAAGAGGCTTCCGGACTTACGAAAAATGAAGCAAAAAAGATTCTTCTTGAAAAAATAGAAGAGCAGTCGAACGTGGAAATTGCACGTATTGTAAGACGTAGCGAAAATGAGGCAAAAGAGCAGGCAAAACGTAATGCCAACTATATTCTGGCTCAAGCGACATCACGTTATGCCGGTGAATTTGCGGCAGAGCGGCTTATTAACAGCGTGCATTTAAGTGATGATGAACTCAAAGGCCGTATTATCGGTAAAGAGGGACGAAACATTAAAACCCTGGAGATGCTGCTGGGAGTAGACATTATTATTGATGAAACACCCAATGCCATTCTCATCAGCAGTTTCAATCTCTACCGGCGTTCTATTGCCACAAAAACGCTAGAGCTTTTAATTGAAGACGGACGGATCCAGCCGGCACGTATCGAAGAGATCTATACCAAAGTCTGTGATGAGTTCGAAGAGGGCATTTTAACAGAAGGTGAAGAGATTCTTCTGGATATGGGCATTCACGGTGTTCATCCTCAGCTGATTAAACTGCTGGGAAAACTGCGTTATCGCGCCAGCTACGGTCAAAATGCTCTTGCACACACTTTGGAAGTAGCGCATTTGGCGGGTATGATGGCATCTGAAATGGGTGGTGATGCCAAATTGGCAAAACGTGCAGGATTGTTTCATGATATTGGTAAAGCGCTGACGCATGAGCATGAGGGCAGTCATGTTGACCTTGGTGTGGAAGTCTGCACCCGATACCATGAAGATGATGTAGTGATTAATGCCATATATGCGCATCATGGATTTGAAGAGATAAAAAGTGTTGAGTGTGCTGCCGTATGCGCCGCCGATGCCCTCTCTGCCGCACGTCCGGGTGCTCGTCGTGAAGTGCTCGAGAGCTTTTTGAAGCGGGTAACGGAAATTGAGGAGATCGCTTCACGCCGTGATGGTGTTAAACAGGCGTATGCCATCAATGCCGGGCGAGAGCTCCGTGTTATGGTCAATGCCGCGATTGTGAATGATGATGCTTCATCTTTACTTGCCAAAGAGATTGCCAAAGAGATTGAAGAGAAGGTGCAGTACCCCGGAGAAATTAAAGTCAACGTCATTCGAGAGAGTCGTACCATTGAATTTGCACGTTAACACTTTGTTAACAGTTCTCTGTTGTTTTCGTTCTATTATATTTTACTGGCTATAATAAGCGCCGTAATTTTATACTACTATAAAGGACCCTGATGCGACAACAAAGCTTTTATCTCTTGAGCTTCGTTTTTTTGATGGGTTGTGCCACTACTCAACCGCCAACAGAACCACCGTCTTCAGCTGAATATTATGAGCCGATTGAATTGAAAATTGTAGAAGAGAGCAAGAATTTTTCAATGGATGACGTTGTTCTGGAGCCTGCTGATATTCTTGCGGTATTGACAGACCTCAACGGCACATCAAAGAAAAAACCGCACGTACCAAAAAAGAAACCGATTTCAAAAAAGACAGTGACTAAAGTTATGAAAAAACCCAAGGTTTTAAAGACGGTATCTTCTGGAAAAAAACCCAAGGTAACGATAAAAAAATCCAAAAAACACCCGATAAAGTCAATAAAAAAATCCAAAATTGAAAAAGTGACCTCATCATCGAATAGTAAAATTTTGATTGGTTCTGTTGAATCGGTACGTATTATCCCCGGAAATAAGGTGGAGCCGGCTCGTGTAGATACCGGTGCTAAAACCACGTCACTTCACGCCGTTAACATGCAGATCTTTGAGCGGGACGGTCGAGAATATGTCCGTTTTAGCCTGAACGACCATGAAGATGCATTAAGAATTGAACGGCCTATTTGGAAGTGGGTACGAATCAAACGACATGGAAAAAAGTCACAGCGTCGTCCTGTCGTTAAGTTACGTTTGGTCTTGGGTGACAATGACCAACTGGTTGCCGTGACGTTGACTGATCGTAGTAAATTCAAACATCCCATTCTCATTGGTCGCAACTTCTTACGAGATATCTATATTGTCGATGTTGCCAAAAAAAATACATGTACGCCTAAAGAATATCGAAAATAATGATCTCCTCTCGCTCACAAATACGACTGATTGCACTCTTGTTGGCACTTATTGGGCTCTCAATTACCTGGTATAAAGTTGAGATTCTCGGTATTCCGTTGTATCCTCATGATAAGCGCTCTGTTTATAATATCGGTGCGGAGATCTCGTTTGTTGGACAAGGTCACAGTGCATTGATCTCCATGGCAATGCCACCAAAACAGGAGGGAATACGGATTCTTTCGTATGATGCTTCGTCCGCAGATTTTGGATTTACCACAGCACAGACAGAAAACGGCAAGCGGGCTGAATGGTCAAAGCGCCTGGTAGATGGTAAACAGCGTCTTTTTTATTCCATTGATGCTATTATCGATTTGCATGCGGATGTCAAAGAAGACTCTATTGATTCGATCAAGATGGAAGAGGAGACACTTTCTGACTATACCAAACCCGTATTGAATGCTGCAAAAACACTTTTAGAAGAGATTCACAACCACTCTGCCGATGCCCATTCCTTTACTGCCTTACTGATACAACACTTTAATGCGCCAAACCCTTCACAAACGGTAAAGATGTTACTCTCTCAGCATAGCGAGGATATGCTGGGGCTACTGTATCGTTTATTACGTTATGAAGGTATTAGCGTACGTAAAATCCGGGGACTTTATTTAGGAGAGACGCAACATAATCAATCGTTAATTCCAATGTTGGAGG
>JALUJE010000114.1 GCA_027057185.1 Helicobacteraceae bacterium
ATTCATGAGAATTGTGTCATCATTGATGATTATGGGCATCATCCTACCGAAATTAAAGCCACGCTAGATTCTGTTAAAATCTATTCAAAACTAAAAAATATTGGTCGAATGACTGCCATTTGGCAACCGCATAAATACTCCCGTACCATTGACAATATGTATGACTTCGTCCGCTGTTTTGAAGGGATTGATACGCTAGTTATTTTACCGGTATGGGCGGCAGGTGAAGCCCCGAAAAATATTAATTTTGAACGAGAGTTTTCCCGCTACAATATTATCCTGGCAGAGAAGCTGTTACGTACGGAATGCGGTATTTCGTTAATTAAAGATGATACAATAATAGCAACATTAGATGAGGGTGTGATTATCGGCTTTGGTGCTGGTGATATTACCTACCAAATGCGAGGTGAATGATGGGATATATTTTAGGTTTACTGGTCGTCATACTGTTTTTTGCTGCTATGCACTACTTTACGGAACTCAAAGCTAGCCAAAAAGTAGGAGCAACATTGTTCTTTGTTCTCATTATAGCCGGGGCATTTTACTATAATCACTATCAAAATACACAACGCAAACACATTATTGATATTACGCTGAAATTTGAACAGAAGAAAAAGATTGTTTGTGATGGTATTACGATTGATCACAACAATTTTACAGAAAGTGTCGGTACGTATACCTTCATTGGAAAAGAGGGTAGTCCTTATGCCGGACGTATGTTTAGTTTTGAACAATGTCAGTAGCAGCGGGACGAAAACATTTTAATACGCTGGTAGAACAGCTTGATCTAAGTGCTCATATTGCACAACTACACGCGTTCTTTTCTCGTGAACAGAGCCTTTTTTTAGAGGGTGATCAAGAACGGCATTACCGCTATATTGAGGCGCTGGATCGTCTCAATTTTAAGGCACCACCAAAAATTCTGCCATTGCATACCATAGTGACACACCTTCACAAAAAAGGAGTGCTCTCTTTTGAACAGATTTTTGAGATTATAAAACTGGTTCGGTATTTTCGTTATATGAAACATACGTGTGACGAAGGAGTTATTGCCGAATGGATGCAGAGCATTGTGGTTCCCGAGGTGATGGAAGAGATTGAACACTATTTTACGCATGAGGGTGTTTTTGATGAACAGCTCGATGAAGCACTTTCGACGTTGTCGCAGCGCATGAGCAGCCGAAAAGAGGAGATATCGGCGTCACTGAAGCGTTTACTATTTGCTTCAAAACTCTCTTCCTATCTGGTTGATACGCAGATTCACTATCTCAATGATGAGGAATGTCTGTTGGTTCGGGGAGGGTTTAATCATGTTCTTAAAGGAACCGTCATCGGCAGAACGGGAGCGGGATTTTTTTATGTGGTTCCTGATGCTATTACGAAAAACAGGGAAAAAATTCGTGCACTGCAACAGGAAAAAGAGGCGATTTTTTACATGTATGCCAAAAAATTCTCGCAACATCTTCAGAAAATATGCCCGTTTATTGCGTTTATTGATAAAGAATTTTATCGCTTTGATCACTATCAGGCACGCGTACATTTTGCGGCATCTTCCTCATATGAAATTGTTCCAGCCGTAAAAGGTACCAATATTGTGCTTCGGGGTTTTAAGCATCCAGCACTGCATAAGCCCAAGTGTGTTGATGTGGATTTTACCGGTAGTGTACTGATGATCACCGGAGTCAATGCCGGTGGTAAGACGATGCTATTAAAGTCAATGCTTAGTGCGGCACTGATGGCAAAATATCTGATTCCCATGACTGTTGATAAACATCACTCCCGTATTGGTACGTTTAAACGTCTTGATGCTATTATTGATGATCCGCAGAATGTCGGGAATGATATCTCTACGTTTGCCGGACGGATGCTGCATTTTTCTAAGCTGTTTCACCATAAAACTGCATTGATAGGCGTGGATGAGATTGAGCTTGGAACCGACAGTGACGAAGCGGCGGCTCTATTTAAAGTGCTCTTGGATGATCTGATTGCACGTGGACATAAAGTTATTGTCACAACACATCACAAGCGTCTGGCATCTTTGATGGCAGATCGTGATGATGTCGAGTTGATGGCAGCCCTTTATGATGAAGAGCAACGAGAACCCACCTATGAATTTTTACAAGGTATTATCGGTAAAAGTTATGCTTTTGAGACGGCAATACGGTATGGTATTCGACACGATATTGTGGCTCGCGCCAAAACACTCTACGGTGAAAATCATGAAAAGCTCAATCAGCTTATTGCGCGTGGTTCGGAACTGGAGCGTTCATTAAAGAAAAAACATGCCGAACTTGATTTGCGTATGGAACAGCTTCAGAAAAAAGAGGCATTACTGAATGCGCAGCAGGAGCAGTACGATGATGAGCTGAGCCGTGAGCGTCATCTGTTACAGCAACGGTACCACGATGCCATTAATGCGGCAAAAGCGGCGGCAAAACTTCATGATACCGCCGCCATTCATCGTCAAATGAATCGTGCTAAATCAAAAATACCGGACAAGCCGCAACCAAAGACGGTATTACCTGTATTTGAAGTCGGTGAGCGTGTGAAATATCGTAAACAGTATGCGGAGATTGTCTCACTCAAAGCCAATGAGGCAATGATTGCGGTGGATGGGATGCGTTTGCGGGTCAAACTGAGTGAGTTAAAACCTGCTAGGGCACCGAAACGCTCCCCAAGAGTAGAGGTCAAAAATGAGGCGCCAAAGCGTTCGGGACTCAAGTTGGATCTGCACGGGTTACGTGCTGAAGAGGCGCTTGAGAAGCTTGACGTGTTTCTCTCTGATGCCCTGATACAAGGATGGGATGAAGTGATTGTTTATCACGGTATCGGTACGGGCAAGCTCTCATTTGCCGTGAAAAACTTTTTAAGTGAACATCCCAGTGTCAAACATTACAGTGATGCACCACAACATCTTGGTGGATTTGGTGCGACGTTGGTTGCACTTTGATTGTGTTATAATATTCAAAATAAAAACAGGGTATGCGTTTGGAACAGTTTCACTCACTGGTAGATTATGCCAAAAACTTGTCGCTATTGTATGTCGAGGATGATGTTGCACTTCAGCAAGAGACCAAAGTAATTCTCGAACGTATTTTCAATCGGGTCGATACGGCGCTTGATGGTCAAGAAGCGTTGGAGATGTTTGCGTCCCACTACTATGATTTGGTTATTACCGATCTTGAAATGCCGCGGCTCAACGGTCTGGAGATGAGCAAGGCGATTAAAGCCATTAATAAAGAGATACCGATTGTAGTGGTGTCGGCATATTCTGATACCGACTACTTGGTGCATGCAATTGAAATCGGTATTAACTACTACATTCTAAAGCCGATGGATTTAACAAAGCTAATAGATACCCTACACAACGTTGCTAAAGCCATTAATGCGCGGGTATTGGCAGAAGAGTACCGAAAAATGGAATTGGTGCAACAGGTAAATCACGCCAATGCCAAACTTTTAGAAGAGCTCATTAATGTCTCTCCCAATCCGGTGGTCGTCTTTAGAAAAGATGCCATAGAATTCATGAATGATGCGTTTCGAAAATTGTTTAACTATGAGGAGTTGCAGACACTGTTGAGCAATGAAAAGCCACTGCATGATCTGCTCAATGAGAAGATGTCGATTGATGATGTCAT
>JALUJE010000115.1 GCA_027057185.1 Helicobacteraceae bacterium
AACTCGGTGTTGCGGCACACTGGAAATATAAAGGGGGTGCGGAGCGTGGTGTCAATCTGGAGTGGCTGCATAATCTTCAGTACCAGAATGAGTCGGTAGAAGATTTTTATGAGCTTATCAAAAACGATCTTTACAGTGAAGATATTAGTGTTTTTTCACCGAAAGGAAAAGCCTATACGCTACCTCGCGGTGCGGTGGCATTGGACTTTGCCTATGCGGTACATTCTGAAGTGGGTGATCGTGCCGAAGGGTGTTTGATAAATAAAGAAAAAGCCAGCCTGTTAACGGAGTTGACCAACGGAGATATTGTCAAGATATTGATGTCTCATGAGAAAATTACACGCTGTAGCTGGATTGATGCGGTAAAAACCTCCCGAGCCAAGAGTAATATTCGGACAAATTGTAATCATCGTATTCGTGATATTGACGCTAAAAGCGGTGTCAATATTGTTGCTACGGCAATGGGGTTGAAAACGAGTCGTATTGAAGAGTGGTTTAAACAGTGCAATTGCGCATCACATCGCTCAAAAATCCCCAGAGAACTGGACAATTTCAAAGAGATTTTGCATAAATATACCGATGAGATCCGTAAAAACAGTCGTTTCAAAAGTTTTTTGATGCGTCATCGCTTCAAGCTTAAAGCGTACCAGTTTGGTGGCTTAAATATTTATACCAACCGTACCATCTCCAATGTTGTGTTTGACTACTGTTGCCACCCTAAAAGCGGTGATGAAATTGTTGCCTTTTTACAGGGTTCTAAAGCCCATGTGCATCATAAAATGTGTAAAAATGCCTCGACAATGATTGATGCGGGTGAAAAGATGCTCTTTATTCAATGGGCACGGGAAAAAACATATCGGTATCATTTGATTGTTAGCATGCAAAATACCAAAGGAGCCTTGGCGGAAATGCTGACCCATCTGGCTAAGGTCGGATTGGATATTACCAGTATTGAATTGGGTAAAATGCAAGAAGAACATACAAAATATTGTGAGATCGAATTCGAGAGTGATGTTGCTGAGAGCAATCAGATCCGATCCAAGATTGAGCGGGACAAAAAAATAAAAATTATTCAATTTGTACGGACGGATGATGCGTACAGAACAGTATTTAACTAAGGAAAAAGTATGATAGAAGAAGCGCTACAGGAGATACGACGAGGAACGGCTGAAATTATAGATGAAACACGCATCGTAACGCTGTTGCAAGCTTATTTCCATGAGGGAAAACCCTATACGGTTAAAGCAGGCTTTGATCCGACTGCACCCGATTTGCATCTGGGGCATACCGTACTGTTACAAAAATTAGCAACGTTTCAAAAATATGGAGCTACCATACAATTTCTCATTGGAGACTTCACCGCACAAATTGGTGATCCCACAGGGAAGAGTGAAACCCGAAAAAAGCTGTTGCCTGCAGATATTGAAGAGAATGCTAAAAGCTATAAAATGCAGGTGTTTAAAATTTTGGATCCACAAAAGACCGAAGTGGTATTTAATTCGGAGTGGATCAATCCCTTGGGTGCGGCAGGAATGCTGGAGCTGACCACTACGTATAATGTGGCACGCATGTTGGAACGGGATGACTTTGAAAAACGCTATAAACGCGGTGCTTCCATTTCCATTAGTGAATTTATCTATCCATTGCTTCAAGGCTATGACAGTGTACATTTAGAGAGTGATATAGAAGTTGGCGGTACCGATCAAAAATTCAACCTGCTAATGGGACGTCATCTGCAGCGTGCCTATGAGCAGGAAAAGCAGCAGGCTGTATTGATGATGCCGATTTTAGAAGGACTTGACGGTGTGCAGAAGATGAGTAAATCTTTGCATAACTATATTGGTGTCTCAGATATGCCTAATGATATGTTTGGCAAGATTTTAAGTATCTCTGATACATTGATGTGGCGTTATTATGAATTATTGAGTGCCAAATCCTTAAAAGAGATTGCCATACTACAAGAGGGTGTTTCGGGAGGATCGCTGCATCCCAAAAACGTTAAAGAGATGTTGGCCTTGGAGATTGTCGGTCGTTTTCATGGTGCAAGAGCGGCAACAGAAGCTCAAGCGGAATTTGAAAAAGTTCATGCCAAAAGTGATATTCCGACGGATATGGCTACTTTTGAATTAGAGGGTCCTTTATGGATTGCAAAAGTGCTACAGGCTTGTCAACTTGAACCGTCTACTTCGCAAGCAAGACGAGATATTAAGCAAGGGGCTGTTAAAATAGATCAGATTAAACTGAGTGATGAGCAGTTACAGCTTGAGAGCGGTGAGTATGTTGTACAGGTTGGAAAGCGAAAATTTGCGCGAGTAAAGGTGAAGTAATGGGTTACAAGTCAGTGAAAATTGGTAACTATGAGATTGAGATACCAATTATTCAAGGCGGCATGGGCGTCGGTGTCAGCTGGGATCAGCTCGCCGGCAATGTTTCCAAAGAGGGTGGTCTGGGTGTCATTAGTTCCGTAGGTACGGGATACTATGAAAATAAAATACATGTAGAGCGCTTAGTCGCTGATCGTCCACTTGAAGCCGCCAATTTTTATTCACCTTCAGCGCTTAAAAAAATTTTTGAAAATGCCCGGAAGATTTGTGGAGACAAACCGCTTGCTTGTAATATTCTCTATGCCATGAGTGAATACGGACGTGTTGTAAAAGATGCCTGTGAGGCCGGTGCCGACATTATTATTACCGGTGCCGGTCTGCCGACCAATATGCCTGAATTTACAGCAGATTACCCAGAGGTTGCTCTTGTACCAATTATCTCTTCGGCTAAAGCTATGAAAATCATCTGTAAGCGTTGGCAAAAACGCTATAACCGCCTGCCTGATGCGTTTATTTTAGAAGGTCCCAAAAGCGGAGGACATCAGGGATTTACATATGAGCAGTGTAAATTGCCGGAAAATCAGCTAGAAAATCTCGTAGAGCCGGTAGTTGCAGAAGCGAAAAACTGGGGTAATATGCCGGTATTTGCTGCCGGCGGTGTTTGGGATAAGAACGATATTGACCAGATGATGGCACTGGGTGCAACCGGTGTGCAGATGGGAACGCGTTTTATAGGAACTTTTGAGTGCGATGCTCATGAGAATTTTAAACAGGTATTGCTTAATGCCAAAAAAGAAGATATTCAGTTGATGGGATCACCTGTGGGGTATCCGGCTCAGGGCATTCGTACAAACTTAACGAAACTCATAGAGACACGAACCGGTCCTGCCATTAAATGTATTTCCAACTGTGTAGCGCCGTGTAATCGTGGTGTCGAAGCGAAAGAGGTAGGTTTTTGTATTGCCGATCGTTTAAGTGATGCCTATTTGGGAAATACGGAATTTGGACTTTTCTTTTCCGGAACCAACGGTTATAGATTGACGGAATTAATCTCCGTGCAAGAGTTAATGCATAAACTTGTAGAAGGTGAATAGTCGCTTGATCTTACGTCTGCTATTATTATGCTGCCTCTCCTTGAATCTCTTTGGAACTTCAAATACAGAGCTCTTAAAGCGTGCCGATACGGCACTTAAAAGCAGTAAAAAAAGTACGGTATTTACCGCATATAACAGTTATAAAAATCTCTATTTAAAAGCATTGATTGATGGCGATGTCACGCTTCAGAATACAACATTACAGGG
>JALUJE010000116.1 GCA_027057185.1 Helicobacteraceae bacterium
GTGTATAATTCTATATATGAACGTATTATGTCCTTTATGTCAGAGTTGTCATCACCGTCATTTTACTAAAGATACCTACCGGAGTTATCGGCAGTGTTTGCTATGTTGGAGCGTATTTGTTCCACCAAAATACTTTTTGGGTACTAAAGACGAACGTGCTCGCTATGACCTTCACACCAATAGCCCGGATGATGCTGCTTACCGAAAATTTTTGCAGCGTATGCTCATACCTATGCAGGAGCGTATTGCCAAAAAAAGTCATGGACTTGATTTTGGTTCGGGACCTGGCCCCACATTGTCGCTGATGTTCGAGGAGTGTGGTTATAGCATGCAGATTTATGATTGCTTCTATGCCGATAATCAAGAGGTTTTTAAGCGACAGTATGATTTTATCACAGCGACTGAAGTTGTAGAGCATCTGCATCGCCCTTTTGTAGAGCTTGAACGTCTTTGGCAGGCATTGAAGGGCGGTGGCTACTTGGGTATTATGACCAGTCGTTATGATGGCATAGAAAATTTTGACTGTTGGCACTATAAGCTTGATCCGACACATGTACTCTTTTTTTCTATGGAGAGCTTTGCGTGGCTTTCTAGGAAGTGGAACGCGCAGCTTGAAGTCATTGATAACGATATTGTGTTTTTACATAAACGTATCTTCTGATTAAAATTTATACAGTCGATGCATGAGGATAGAGATGATTTTTACTTATACTTACTGATCTAAAATTCTGTAATTGAAGGAGACGAAGTGGAAAACTTCGCTGATGTTCAGTATATACTGACAAGTTTTTTAATGCTCTTTGCCGGAGCACTGGTTATGTGGATGGCTGCCGGATTCGCCATGCTCGAAGCGGGATTGACCCGTACCAAAAACAATGTGGTGATTTTAATTAAAAATATTGTTTTATATTCTATTGCCTGTATTGTTTACTACGTTATTGGGTATAACCTCATGTACGGTGGTGAAGGCGCATTTATGGGAGATATTGCTTTTGCTTTGAGCGGTATAACCTATGACGATCACTCATTGATGGCGGACTTTTTCTTTCAAGTGGTATTTGTTGCTACGGCATCTTCGGTGATTTCGGGGGTTGTAGCCGAACGGATGAAACTGTGGCCGTTTCTTATTTTTGTGGTCATTCTTTCTGGATTTATCTATCCGATTCAAGGACATTGGTCATGGGGTGGGTCGAGTCTGGGAGGTTTCATGGACGGCTTTTCCGATTTTGCCGGTTCGACTATTGTACACTCTGTCGGCGGTTGGGCGGCATTGGCAGGCGTTTTACTGTTAGGTGCACGTAAAGGGAAATATACCAAAGACGGTAAGGTCCGTCCGATTATGGGTTCTAACCTGCCATTAGCTACACTCGGAACGTTTATTTTATGGCTGGGATGGTTTGGATTTAACGGCGGTTCTGTACTGGCTATGGGTACCAAAGAGGATGTGGATTCCATTGCATCAGTGTTTGCTGCAACCAATATGGCTGCAGCTACGGGTGCGGTCACGGCAGCGGTTATTACGCAGTTGAAATACGGTAAAGTTGATTTAACCATGGTGTTAAACGGTGCGTTAGGTGGTCTGGTTGCTGTTACTGCCGGTCCGGATTTGGGCATGTTCGTTGCCTTTATTGACGGTTTAGTGGCTGCGGTGCTGGTTGTTATTGCCGTATCGTTCTTTGACAAGCTGAGAATTGATGACCCTGTTGGTGCGTTGTCGGTACACTTAGTTAATGGTATTTGGGGAACACTGGCAGTGGGTATTTTCAATGCTGAGGTGAGTCTGTTGGCGCAAATTAAAGGAATTGTAGCGGTTGGTCTATTTACCTTTGTAGCATCATTTGCGGTATGGTATGTTTTAAAACTGATCATGGGACTGCGTGTGAGTGAACAAGAAGAGTATGATGGTGAAGATCAGCATGAAACCGGTCTTGAAGCGTATCCGGAATTTGCAAAAAACCTGAAATAAGGTTACAATTTCCAAACCTTACAGGGGGGAGAAATTCTCCTTGTTACATGTAAACTAGTTACGGAGTAGAATATATGAAAAAAATCGAAGCGGTTATTAAACCATTTAAACTCGAAGATGTCAAAGATGCCCTCGCAGAGATTGGTATTACCGGAATGACGGTCAGTGAGGTCAAGGGGTATGGCCGACAAAAAGGTCACAGTGAACTGTACCGTGGTGCGGAATATGTCGTTGACTTTCTTCCAAAAATTAAAATGGAGATGGTTGTTGATGAAGAGAATGTCGACCAAGTCATCAATACGGTCGTTGAAGCAGCACGTACCGGTAAAATTGGTGATGGTAAGATCTTTGTGAGTGATATTGATAAAATTGTGCGTATTCGTACCGGCGAAACAGATTCAGAAGCCGTTTAACCATTACTTTTGACTTTTTAAGGTGATTTTCCAGTCACCTTTTACTACACATCCTCCCTTTTTTTCGTTAAGATGTCCTTTGTGGGTAAAACGGTCAATATTATGAGTGGTGGGGTGAGCGGGTGCGTATGATTCCTTTGGCTCTGTTTACCGTTGTCATGGCGGCATTAACCATTATAAATACCAATACGGCAGGATCGGATCTGTACAATATGTATGTGCCGATTCTTATTGGTGCTGTCGGTGGTGCTTTGGTCGTATTTGCCGTACCGCTTTTTGACAAGCTCAAACTTGATGACCCCGTTGGTGCATTATCGGTACATCTGGTTAACGGTATTTGGGGAACATTGGCGGTAGGTTTGTTTGTATCAGATATTGCTTTTTTAGATCAGCTTAAAGGCGTGGTGCTCATTGGTGTTTTTGTCTTTAGTCTCTCCTATGGCGTCATTACACTGATTAATCAATTTTTCCCTTATCGCGCCGATGAGGCACAACTTGAAGGACTTGATATTAGCGAATGTGGGGTGGAAGCGTATCCGGAGTTTAAACGCGCTATTTAACGCTTTTGTAACCATAACTGTTCTATAATGGGCTCATGTTACGTCATAGCACTTCACTTTTTGTTTCTGTTATGATGCATGCTGCACTCATTGTAGGAGCGCTGTTTGTTTATCGGATGTATCAATCTTCTCAAACCACGCCGGAAGAGTCTCGTGTTTGTCTCTGTTTGGCTCAGATTGTGAAGGCAGTACCTCCGGCTGCTCCTGTAGTAAAAGCACCGCCTCCCGAGACACCCCGACAGATGCATCCGGTGCCACCGCCGATACCTCCTCGAGCCAAGCCCTCCACACCTATAGTAAAACGGGAGATGCGCAAACAAGAAAGCGTTGTATCCAAAGTGGTAAAAAAACAGGTAGAGACACCGCGGACGATACAAGAAGAACCTGTAAACCATAAAAAAGAACTAAAGGCTCAAACGCTCCCTGAAGTGCTAGAACATGAGGTACCGATGGTGCCTCAATCCACACCAAATCCTGGGGACGCCGGTACGTCGAAACATGTAAAACCCATGATAAAGAGTACTCAAGAACGCTATTTGGATGCGCATTTACAGGTTATTTCACAACTGTTGAGACGTTATTTGTATTATCCAAAACGTGCGCGTAAACGTCATATTGAAGGTACGGTAGTGTTGGTTTTTGAACTTTTGAAAAATGGTGACATCGGTACGATCCATATAAAGAAAAGTAGTTCTAGAGCTATTTTGGATCGTGCGGCAACAAAAACCATTTTAAAGCTTTCCGGCAAAGTACCCAAACCTCCAAAAACGATTAGCATTGAGATTCCCATACAGTTTCGGTTGCGATCATGAGGATGGTTTTTTTTAAAAAGTGCTCTTGGTTGAAGCGACATATTAACTGCAACGATGTAAAATTCGATAATTATAACAAGGAAATTACATGAAATCTCATACACTGTTAATGCCACTGGATATGCACCTGCATCTTCGCGACGGCGTGATGCTTGAGACGGTGGCACCGCTGACATCATACAGTTTTAGTGGTGCCGTGGTCATGCCCAATCTGGTACCGCCGATAACAACCAAAGAGGCGGTTATGGATTATAAGAAGCGTATTTATGCAGCATTGGGTCGTGTTGAAGAGGCAGATGACCTATTGATGGCTGATGATTTTTTTGAACCCTATATGACACTTTTTTATCAAAATTATGACAGAAGTTTTTTAGAAGAGGTCGTTGATGAGATTGCTGCAATAAAACTGTATCCTGCTGGTATTACCACCAACAGTGAGGGGGGAGTCAGCACGTTTGATCTGGAGACGATGCGAGCGACCTTAGAGGCGATGGGTGATTTGAAAATTCCTCTGTGTGTGCATGGTGAAACCGACGGTTTTGTAATGGATCGGGAAGCGGAGTTTATGAGTATTTATGAGATGCTGGCATCAAATTTTCCCAAACTTAAAATTATAATGGAGCACATTACCACTCAAGCTGCAGTGGAAATGCTTGATAAATATCCCAATCTATACGCGACGGTGACGCTGCACCATCTGCTGATGACACTTGATGATGTTGCCGGCGGTATGTTACAGCCGCATCTGTTTTGTAAACCTATTGCCAAACGTCCTGAAGACAGGGAAGCACTGTTACATGTGGTGCTGAATGCGCACCCCAAAGTGATGTTTGGATCTGATTCGGCGCCGCACCCGCAGCATGCTAAAGAGTCGTGTGGCTGCGCGGCAGGCGTGTTTACGGCACCGATTGCATTGCAGGTATTGTGCGAACTGTTTGACGCATATGGAAAATTGGACAATTTGCAGCAATTTATCAGTGATAATGCGCAAAGTATTTATGGTATTTGTCCGGAATTTAAAGAGGTGGTTCTCGTCGAATCACCTTTTGAAGTGCCGGAGCATTATGGTAATGTCGTACCGATGTATGCGGGTGAGACCCTAGCGTGGTCCATTAGTGACGTTGAATAAAGTTCTATTGCTCGAAGACGATCCACTGTTTGGAGAATCGCTTCAGGATCTGCTTGAAGAGGCATGTTATGAGGTAACACTGTGTCGTAACGGTCAAGAAGCACTGGATGCGACGTTTCATACCAAATTTGACATCTATCTGCTTGATATTAACGTTCCGTTGATAGACGGCATGTCGCTGTTGCAAGAATTACGGCACAGTGATGATAGGACTCCGGCCATATTCTTGACATCGCATAGTGATAAAGCAGTGATGGTTAAAGGATTTCAAAGCGGTGCAGATGATTATATGAAAAAACCGTTTGATACGGATGAACTGCTGCTACGTATGAAAGCACTGCTGATGCGCACCCTTAGTGAGTGTGATGAATGTGGAGCACTACGGCTTGATCATCAGCAAAAACGCGCCTTTTATAATGGTGAGGAGATAAACCTCTCCGTTAAAGAATATGCACTACTATGCTTGTTGGTTCGTCATGTCGGAAAAGTCGTTACAAAAGAGATGATTACCGACGCACTTTGGAGTGCTTCTGAGAATGTGAGTAACGGGGCAATTCGAGTCTATATTAATCGTTTAAAAAAGGAACTCGGCACTTTGCTTATTGAGAACATACGAGGGGTAGGGTATCGGCTTGTTTCGTGAAGTAACGCTTTCGATAATACTCTTTTATGTCATGACGGTCATGCTCTTTGTTGTTGGATTTTACTATGTCAATACCGTTTTGGGATTTCACAATGTGGTACTGATTTTGGTGATTTTTCTGTTTTTGAGTATTGTGACGGCCGTCATGATTGCCACGCTCTCCATAGAGCCGTTAAAAGATCATTTTGAAAAACTTGAACATTTCTCCAAAGAGACCCTTCATGAACTTAATCTTCCTATTAGTACCATTCATGCCAATACCGCCATGCTGCGAAAAACAGTGCAGGATGCGAAGAGTCTGAAACGACTTGAGCGTATTGAAGGGGCATGTACGCTACTGCATGAGCGTTACCATGAATTGGACTATCTCATTAAAAAACAGATGCATCAGGAAATTATAGAATCGGTGGAGCTGGCAGCCTTTTTGGAGTCTCGGCTGCGCCTGCTGGAATCGTTGTATGCTCATGTGGACTTTTCAATCCGACTCACCCCGTTTGATGTCAAACTCGATAACATCGGTCTGCAAAAAGTGATTGATAATCTGATTGACAATGCGGTTAAATACTCGGATGCACCCGCAGCCGTCTCCGTTGTTCTTGAGCAGGGTGTATTACAGATCACCGATAACGGCAGAGGGATGGATGAGATGGAGCTGGTGCGGATATTTGACCGGTATTATCAAAATGATGCTACAGTATCAGGCTATGGAATCGGTTTGGCATTGGTGAAAAACTACTGTGACCGGCATAAAATAAAATTACATGTAACATCAACCAAGGGTGTAGGTACCACCATGACACTGGACTTTAAAGGAGTAGAACAATGAATGAAACCGATATGTTGGCTATGGCAGAACAGGCGTTGGACTTTGGTGTGATTGGCTTGTTGATTGTCATGAGCGTTGTATCGTTATGGCTCTTTATTGAACGCTTGATGTTTTATCGTTCGGTTAAAGTCGATGCGTACGACAACAAAGATCTTTTGGAGCTGGAGCTGGGCAATAATGTCTCTGTTATTGCGACCATTGGTTCTAATGCACCCTATATTGGTCTGCTTGGTACGGTGATCGGTATTATGATTACTTTTTACTCTTTAGGCGATGTGGGTACTGTTGATCCGAAGAAAATTATGACGGGACTGGCTCTGGCACTTAAGGCTACGGCAATGGGGCTGGTGGTTGCGATTCCTTCCATTGTTTTTTACAATATTTTACTCCGTAAAATGGAACGTCTTCTGACTTTTTGGGATGTTCACCATACAGCGGGAACAAAGTAGCCGATCTCATGAAAAAGATGCAACGATTTGATCAGATTAATGTCATTCCTTTTATTGATATTATGTTGGTACTTTTAGTCATGGTGTTGACCACCGCGACCTTTATTAAAAGTGGTGTCATTCCGGTGGAACTTCCTGAGTCCCAAACCAAACAGCTTAAAGAAAATAACGAAGATGAGGTCAATATTGTGATTGACAAAGAAGGAACCATCTTTATAGATAAGGTCAAAGTCAATGTGACACAGCTCGAAGAAAAACTACGTAGCATCAGTAAAGAGCAAACGGTAGTGTTACGTAGCGATAAAGAGGCGGCTTTTCACCATTTTGTTGATGTTATGGATATTCTCAAAAAGCTCCAACACGACCAGCTCTATATTGTGACCAAAACACGTACTCAATAACCGGTTTCGAGCAGGCGAAAGGGAGATTCTGAACGATTCTCATCGGTTATGTCACCGTAAGGATGGACAGATTTTTGGGTAGAAAATCTTTTTTTTTCCACCACTTCAATGGGATTATGATGACTATTGACAACATAAAACAGTACCACAGCGATGATCACAGCGACATATAAAAGGAGATAACGTTTAATATATTTCAATTCAAAAGGTTGTTTCATGATAGAATTATACTCACTTTGGTATAATCTTTACAACCAAAAATTTCAGGAATAGTGCATAATGTCCATAATATTTTATGATAGCAAGGTGACGGAGGAGTACCCGGAACTGATTGATGACTATGTTGACAATGATAAATGGGTTGCTTTTTTTATAGGATTGAGTTGGATTTTTATTGTCTCTATGACATTTTTTTTATCGCATCCCTATCTTCTCAGTGCTATTGGCTGCGGAATTTTAGCATTGGTAAGTATTGTATTTTTTCGGTTATTTAAAGGACGAGAACCCTTTCGTCTCATTGCTGCATTGAGTGTGGTGGTGTTTGCCGTTATTTTGATTCAATCCAATTATGGCATGATCGAAGCCCATCTCTACTTTTTCATTGCCATGAGTATTTTTCTGCTTTATCATGATACCAAACCGCTAAACACTGCTGTAGTGTTAATGGTTTTATACTATTTGTTTGCTTATAAACTTCAGGGAATCAATACAGAATTTTTTGGGGTTCCCGTAATATTGTTCGAGCCGAGTCACTATACGCTTACCACGTTGATGATAGTTCTTTTTTTTATGGCGGTAGCATGGGGCATTTTATATATTGTCATCAAAAACTCACGCCAGAATTTTTTTGATTCGGTACGCGATAGTGAAGAGATTTTTGAAAAATATAAAGAGCTGCAAATTTTTGATGCACTATATGAAAGTACCAATAATGGGGTATTGGTGACAACCCATGATGGTGTAATTCTCTCGGCTAACAAGGCATTCGAGATATTAACCGGTTATTCTGAAGAGTATTTAATAGGAAAGAATCCACGTATTTTAAAGTCGCAAAAACACAATAATGCGTTTTATGTGGATATGTGGACCAATTTGCAGAATAAACATAAGTTCGAGGGTGAAGTGTGGAATCGATGTCGTGATGGCAGAACCATTCCGTTTTGGCTGGATATTCGAGCCGTGATCGATCATGGCATCGTCTTTCATTATGTCGGTGTATATGTGGATCTTTCCGAAAAACTTCAGGCAGACCGTAAAATGAGTTTTATGGCACATCACGATACCTTGACACAGCTACCCAATCGTGAGTCGTTTAATCAGCAGCTCAAACATGCAATCTATCTTGCCAAGGGTGACCGGCAGCGCCTGGCATTGCTCTCGATTGATCTGGATCGGTTCAAAATTATCAACGATACGATGGGACACAATATTGGAGATGAACTCATTAAAGAGGTGGCTCTGGGTTTAAAAAGTATTTTAAAAGAGAGCGATATCTTAGCGCGTCCGGGGGGCGATGAGTTTTTAGTATTACTAGAAAATATTCGTTCGGAGAATGAAGCGGCGCAACTGGCGACTAATGTGGCAGAACTGTTTCAAAAGTCATTTGAGATTCACGGGCATACCATCCATACCAGTGCGAGTATTGGTATTGCTATATTTCCTGAAGATGCAGAGGATCAGACCAGCCTCATGAAAGCGGCCGACAGCGCCATGCATCAAGCCAAAAATAAAGGAAAGAACAATTTTGAATTCTTTACCAGTGAGCTTTCATCGCGGGTTTCACGCAGTATGAAACTTGAAAATGCACTGCATAAAGTCATTGAAAATAAAGAGCTTTTCTTATCGTTTCAGCCGCAGCACCTTTTTTCATCGGGGAAACTGGTGAGTGCCGAAGTACTTCTGCGTTGGGATTCCAAGGAGTTTGGACTGGTATCACCGGATGAGTTTATTCCTATTGCTGAAGAGAGCGGACTTATTATTGAGATTGGAGAGTGGGTTTTTCGACAATCCTGCAAGGCAGTTCGTGCCTTTAAAGGAATTTACCCCGATTTAAAACATATTGCCGTGAATGTCTCTAGTGAACAGTTTAGCAGTTATGACATTGTTACAAAATTTCCCGCCATAGTCAAAGAGCAGGGAATTTCCACGTCAGACATCGAGATTGAACTCACTGAACGTTCGGTGATGGAACAGACCGAATCGGGCAATAATGTCCTGCAAAAATTACGGTCCTTGGGATTTAAAATTTCGGTAGATGATTTTGGTACCGGCTATTCGTCCATGAGTTATCTAAAATCTCTCCCCATTGATGTGGTGAAAGTCGATAAATCTTTTATTGACGGTTTGCCTCACGATGAGGGAGACACGGTCATTGTCAAGGCCATTTTGGCACTGATTCAAAATTTGGGCTATGAGACTGTTGCGGAAGGGGTTGAATATAAAGAGCAGGCCGAAATGTTACGAGGCCTTGGGTGTGACATCGCACAGGGGTATCTCTTTAGCAAACCTCTGACGTACAGTGATTTTATTGATTATATTGAAGAGGCGATTAAAACAACACGATAGATGCTAGTGACATTGTAAAATGCTTCGCGCAGGATTGGTTACAAAATCATAGCCATTATAAATCGTAAAGATGGCATAGAGAATCACGGCAATGGCCGCAAGTCGCATCATCATGTTTCTAAAGCTGCTTTTTTGCGTCATACCGACAAAAAACCCGAGTGAAAAGAGTGCGGGAATGGTACTCATTCCAAAAACAAACATGACGAGGGCTCCGTAAAACGGATCGGCAGTACTCGCAGCGGTGACGGCAAAAAAGTAGACAAGACCGCAAGGGAGCAGACCGTTGAGCATGCCTAGCAAAAAGAAGCTGAAGAGCGACTGGCTCTGAATGAGCTGCTTAAAACGTTGCTGGTACCAACTGTTTTTTAAAAGCGAGTGCTCAATCAGTGATAAAAATTTCAGTTTACCCAGTAACGAAAGTCCTGTTAAAAGCATGATGATACCGGCAAAAATAAGTAATGCACCGCGTGTGGTACCGTCAAATGTAGCAACACTTCCCAAATATCCAAAAACGGCACCCAGAGTAACATAGGTTGTTACCCGCCCCAAAGAGTACAGCAGATGCGAGAGTGATTCTCGGGTACGGTCCCAACGACGGTTGACTTTGGCACTGGTATAGGCAATGACAATACCGCCGCACATGCCGACACAATGTCCAAAAGAACCTAAAAAGGCAATGGTGACAATGGAGAAGAAATCAATAGCTTCCATTTAAGATATTCCCGAAAGCTGTTTGCGAATGTAAGGGTTCTGCATGGTTTCACCATGTAGGACTTTCAGGCGCATGCTGTTGTAGTCAATTGTTGCTTTGTCATCACACTGTTTTTGTGCGGCAAAACCGAACTTCATGGGAGTTGGAGCATCCCTTCTGTAGCATGCTTTCGTTGCATCTACCCACTCCCGGGTATCTTCGGTCTGTGTCCAGATGACGACGCTATCTTTAAAACCTTGATGCTCCAGCCACTTTATGGCACACCCCATATCATCAAAAAACCAGGTTTTACCTTGAGTGTTGACAATTTCTACAGCATACGGCAGTTGTTCAATCTCCATTTTACATGTAGAACACTGGTACTCTTTGGGTAGGATAGTGATGGCTTTGGCTTCGGTATTGCCCTGAAAAATGACCTTGGCATGTTTCTTGTCGGCCATGGAGAGCACGACGATGACAATCACTGCTATGAGCATGACGACACTTAGAAGCGGCATCAACAGTTTTTTCATAAAAAACTCCGTTCTTCAAAAATAATAACATAGTATATGTACAAGTTTTTACCATAAATAATAG
>JALUJE010000117.1 GCA_027057185.1 Helicobacteraceae bacterium
TTGTTGTTCTAATTGCCAGAAAAGAATCTTACTGAAATTATATAAAAAGTCTGTTGTAGCTGTGGAATGATCTCAAAACTATAGACACGTTTTTACATGGCGGTTGGGAATAGATTCTCATTATTTTCACATTTTTTTTAGCCATACTGTGGTTATTAAATTTAGATGTTGATGTTACACAAGAAGCGATCGGTGTTAGCGTTACATTTGAAGCAACTAGAAAATAAGGAATCATCATGATGAATGCTAGGTTAATCTATGTACTGCTGGTACCGCTACTGCTGAACGCGGACAATATTTTGCTTGAGCCCATAGAAGTCAATGCACAAGAAGAGCAGGAGCAAAGCAGTGCAGCATTTGCCGACGATAATGTTTTTCAAAAAGAGGGGTACCTACAATCAGCTCCCATGCAAAAACAGATTAGCGGTGCACGTGCCATGGAGGTTGCCGGCAGTAATGGAGACCCTCTCAAATCGCTTCAGACGTTCGCCGGTGTAGTGAGCACGACTAATGACAATGGTGCAGAGATATATATTCATGGTTCCAAGCCTCGTGAAACGAAATTTACACTCAACCATTTACCGGTGGGTTATCTGTTCCATTTGGGTGGTTTGTATTCGGTGATCGCTCCGGAGATGACTGGGCAGATAGATGCCTATTTGGGAGGCTTTGACGTCTCGTACGGTGCCATGGGTGCCGTGGTGGATATTACTCCAAAGTATCCCATGGGTTCGGGTCATGGACGTCTCCATATTGGTATGTATGATGCCGACTTTGCCTATGATGCCAAGTTGGGTGAGCATACCAATTTATTTATCTCAGGCAGACGATCTTACTTTGACCTGATTGCCGACAAAGTGTTGGATGAACTTGACAAAGACAAAGATGACCCGCGTAAAAAGACAACGTTCACGCTGTTTCCTCAGTTTTATGATGCTCAGATTATATTGACCCATCAACTCGGGGCAAATATATTGTCACTGGAAATGTTGATGGCCCATGACAAAATGAAACTTAACGATACTTTTAACGTTGAAAAAGACCCGGTAGCAACCGGTAAAATCAATGCAGACTACCGGTTTCATACTATTGGAGCAAGATGGGTATATGTCGGCGATGATGTACTGAGCAATACATTACTCTACAGGCTCTACACCAAAAGCAACGCGCTCTTTTTCGACTCGGACTATTTTGTAGATACCGAGCATGAAGAGTATGGACTGTTTCATGAAACCGTTTGGAGTTTGGATCGGCATACGGTGAGTGTAGGTACCGAGTTAAAGACCATCAACAGTCCAACAAAAGTGCACTCTAGTCCTCCGTCGACAACCGATTATGATGGCCCTGTTACAGGACAAAAAGTTATTGATATAGATAAAACATTTAGAGCCCAAGAGTACATAGTCTTTGCTCAAGACATATGGAATATCATGGAAAATAGCTATTTACGCTATGGTCTTCGTGCATGGAAAACGGATTTTCAAAATTTTGGTTCGGGTATTGATCCTCGTATTGCGTATGTGTATGAGTTTTCTGATGATTTGAGTATCTCTATGGCGGTAGGGCGGTATTCACAAAGACCTTCTGATTTTATGGTGGTAAAAGGTTTCGGCAATCCAAAGATCAAAACGCAAGAATCTGCAATGCACTATGCCCTTAGTATACAAAAGCGTCTGGCAGACCATGCCTCTTTAACACTGGAACCCTATGTTAAAAAATTTACCAATCTTGCCATAGCTGATGATGCCAGAAACTACAAAGCCGTAGGCAAAGGAAAAGCGTACGGCATAGATATTACCTACCAAAAACAAATTGACAACTTTAATATTATGGCAGCATATACTTATGTTCACGCCACACGAGAACTTAATACCGATACTAACAGACAGTATAGATTTGAAGGAGATATTCCTCATACATTACAAATTAGTACTAACTATCATTTTTGGGAGAACTGGCGAGTTTCTGCGTATCTGAAGTACGCTTCTGGAGCACCTTACACACCAATTACCGGAACCAAGCCCTACACCTATAAAGGAAAAAATTATGTTAAACCAATCTACGGTACTCCCTACAGCAGTAGGCTCGATGCTACATATGATCTGGACATACAAATTGGAAAAACCTACAAATATGCCAACAATCAAAGTCTGGAAGTTTCGTTAGAGCTATTAAATATTAATGCCCTCTTTAAAAAAAATGTGGAGGGTATTAAGTATAACGACCGATACGAAAAGGATGGTGTGTATGCTCAGATGGGATTTTTGCCGGCATTTCATGTAACCTACAAATTTTAAAAGCGCCAATGTGCAGTTTAAATATAGTGTTGTTATTTTTGTAGGGGTTGTTATGGCATATGCCTTGATACTTCGTGTTCCTGTCAAAGAGCGTGTGAAAGAGATTGAGCCTAGCGTGATGCAACATCGTATTACGTTACGTAAAGTAGTAGTGCATAACCCGGTAGTCACTGCGTTAGCGTCTAAGTCTCTGCAACCGGTTGCACTACCTCTTGAGAAGCCAACAATAAAAACAGAGAAACAACAGAAGAAAAAAACTACAACTATGGTAAAAAAACGTAGGACACCCGTAAAAAAAGAGACTATTCGCCTAAAAACAGAAGATCCGATTGAAACGCATATGAAAAAAGTACCAGAGCCGGTAACAACGCCCTCTGTTCGTGTCAATACGGCAACACTGAAGGCACAATATATTGGTGATATTAAGCGTCAAATTCGGCACCATCTAATATATCCGTCTTTAGCAAAACGTATGCGCATCGAGGGGGTAATAACCCTCTCTTTTACGGTGTTTTCCAATGGTACGATTGGAAATATACATGTAGTTGATGGCTCAATTGTCATGTTAAAAAACGCTGCAGTCAAGACACTGAATCAGGTTACGTTAAAGGCGATTCCAAAAGAGTTGCAGACCCAGAAACTAAATCTGACACTGCCCATCTCGTTTAAATTGTTAAAAGGATCACCATGGAACTAATAGCGTATATACAAAAAGGCGGTATGATCATGTACATTTTGTTAGGATTAAATGTCTTAGGATTTACCCTAATGATTTTTAAAGGCGTGCATTATATGGTTTTATACAGAAAACAGGCAACCATCATTGCCAAGATATATGAGGTGCTTCTGTCGTACCATGCCGGTAACAGATCTAAAATTGGAGAAGATATGTTACGAGAGAAGCTGATACGATACGAAAAAGGATTGAATACTATTAAGATCATTGCATCGATTGCACCGCTTTTGGGTTTATTGGGCACCGTGATGGGCGTACTTTTTGCATTTGAAGCAATATCGAAACAAGGCTTGGGTGATCCAAGTGTCTTTTCCAGTGGTATTGCTTTGGCACTGATAACGACGGTTGGTGGACTGGTGGTAGCCATACCGCATTACATCGGTTACAACTATCTTGTGGGTATGCTCGATAAACTTGAAGTTGGATTTATGAAGGAGTTGCATCAGAAACTGTATGGGGCAGGGGCATGAAACGAAGAGAACACATTACGCCGGATTTGACACCCATTATTGATATTGTTTTTTTATTGCTTATCTTTTTTATGGTCAGTTCAACATTTAAAAAAGAGG
>JALUJE010000118.1:0-7080 GCA_027057185.1 Helicobacteraceae bacterium
TTCGTTTAAGTTTTAGATACTATAATTTCATATCATTTAAGTTATTGGGCTTAAGTATTAAAAACGAAATCTCATTAAGGGGAAAAATATGAAAGTTATTGCATTAAGTGCATTGGCCACGGCAACATTGATGGCATCACCATTGGTAGAGAGCGCAAAACAAGCAGGTTTGGTCGCAATTCCGGAATCAGAGTCCGCTCTGTTAAAGATGATTGACAATCCAAACAATCCCATTACAAAGAAAAAAGTAGCATTGGGGAAACAGCTCTACTTTGATCCGCGACTCTCCAAAAGCGGCATTATTAGCTGTAATACCTGTCACAACCTTGCAGAAGGCGGTGATGACGGTGTGCCTGCGGCAATCGGTCATAATTGGGCGATGAATCCCCATCATTTGAATTCACCGACGGTATATAATTCGGTATTTTTCGAGTCGCAGTTTTGGGACGGTCGCGATCCGGATTTAGAGAAACAGGCACAAGGACCAATACAGGCTCATCCTGAAATGGCAGCGACTAAAGAGCATGTTGAGCAGACGGTCAACTCTATGCCTGAGTATGTTAAAGCATTTAAAAAAGCATATGGTAAAGATGTGAATGTTGACTTTAAAACCATTACTGAAACCATTGCGACATTTGAGCGTATGTTAGTAACTCCCTCACGATTTGACGACTTCTTAAATGGTTATCCGAATGCATTAAACAAAGCAGAGCAAGAAGGTCTAAAAACATTTATTGACAAAGGATGTGCAACCTGTCATACCGGTGTGGCACTGGGTGGTTCCATGCAGGCATTTGAGATTACGGCAAAATACAAACATGCCGGTTTGGGTGATTTTAAAGGGAACAAAGACGGTCTGGTCAAAGTACCGACACTTCGTAACATTACTCAAACGGCACCATACTTTCACAATGGCGGCATCTGGAGTTTGAAAGAGTCTATTGCCGAAATGGGGCGCACACAGCTGGGGATTACCCTAAGTGATAAAGAGGTTGCTTCCATCGAGACTTTCTTGAAAACGCTCGATGGAAGAAAACCGCAGATGGTCTTCCCCCAGCTTCCGGCTTCTACAGATACTACACCAAAACCAAACGCTAACTAATACTCAAGCCCTCTTGAGGGCTGAGCCGTGATATTTAGCTAGAAAGGCATGAAGCTGATTGGCGAAGGCATGCGCATCTTTTTGTGAAAAAGGTTTGGTTCCCTTGGTCAGTTCGCCACTCTCTCGAATGGACTCCATTAAATTTCGCATTGCCAAATATTGCTTGATATTATCGATACTGTAGCGTTCGCCGCGATGATCGATGGCATGCGCATTCTTACTAATAATGATATCGGCCAGAGGAATATCTGCCGTAATGACCAGATCACCTTCTTGAACCAGAGTGACTATGGCTGCATCGGCAACATCGGCACCCTGCTCGACAATCGTATATTGAACGTAGGCAGATTTTCCCAATGATATTTTTTTGTTAGCGATGACATGCGTTTCAATATGAAGCCGTTCAACGGCACGTAAAATAATGGGTTTTAGCAAGTTGGGAAAGGCATCACCGTCAATATAGAGCCGCATGAATGCGACTTTATTGTTTTATGGTCACGACAATGGCACCGCGAAGATCACCCATCGTGTATCCAATGGCTTTATCGTTAGGATAGCGTGATTTTATAAATGTTGCGAGTTTCGCATTTTTGCTAACGGCTCCATGACATTTTAGGCAGACCTTTTTATTGATACGTAGCGGTTTGTAATATTTTGCCGTATTGGCATCTACACGTGCGACTAAATATTTGGGTAAGACGACACCGTTGTTCTGCAGGGTCTGCAGTGCTTCTAAGACGGTCTTTTCAGAACCCTCTGCGGCGTTGGCGGGATTTCGTTCTTTAAGGCTGATGCGTTTGACATGAATAGCCTTACCGTATTGGGCACTGACCGTATCGGTAAGAGGAAACGCCTGTGTGCTACAAAATTTTGCGGCGCCGAGGGGGCCGTCACTTTTTAGATGTTGCTTTAAATTCTTGCCAAGGGTTTGAATAAGCGTTGTGGTAACGTCATTGCCTGTTTTGACAATGCTATCATACGTTTCTTGTTGCATTGTATCGGGGTTGGCAAACAGTGATGTACCCAGCAGTGTTGTAGCAACGGCGATGCGCGATAACGTTTTCATAGTTTCTCCTGTGAATATTTAGATATAAAATAATACAATATTATACTTATAATAAATTGTAGTAACATAACTATCTTGTGAGGTACGTTCGCAACCATTGTCGTGCCTCGGATTTACATGTAAATTCCTGCTGTAGCTGTGCACGGTACGCATCATCAAGAATCTGTTTAAATGCTTTTGAGGGTTTGAGATTTTCGGCGATGAGATCCCGACCTTGCAGCAGTGGTTGGGGAGCCTTATGATATACATGTAATTTTTCAGCACTCTTTCTCAGCCACTCTCCGGCTTGAAAACGGTGTTGGGGCAGATGGCGGTGACATTTCATATCGATGGTTTCGGCAATTTGAATGAGGTCGGCAATACAGACTTTGGCAGAGAGTGCCAGAACCTCAGGTTCTCCTGCTTGGAGATCATATAGTTTTTGTGGGTAACGGTTGTATCGAACCAGCGTAGTAACGGCATCAATAAGCTTGTGGCTTTCGGTTAGCTGGTCAAGAAAAGTACTACCGTATTGGGGCATTTTGTGGCAGAGAATTGCCAGCATCATGATGAGATCCTTTGGTATATTACCGCTGCGCCGTGATGCCATGGTATCTAGAGTCAGTAGGGTATGGTCAAAAAGATTTTTTTGTGAGTGGCACGGTTTTGATGCCAGGTGATTAAGTGCATCAAAATAGCGCAAGGCACCAAATGTCTTGAGTAGATGAATTCCCAAAGAGGGCGTGTCGGATTTGAGTAAGAGCTTTTGAAATTCCTCAAAAATACGTGCTTTTGGCAGGCTTGACAATTCGTCTGAGTCAACCATGGTGGTGCAGAGCCGATGAAGTGAGTCACTAACACGTAGCGAAAAACGTGCCGCAAACTGCATGGTACGGTAGAGTCGTAGTGGATCTTCAACAAAGGTATCTGCATCGACTTCACGCAGTATCCCTTGACGGAGATCCTCTTGACCGCCGTAAGGATCTAACAAGGTGTTAGTAACGGTATTATATCCCATGGCATTGATGGTAAAGTCACGTCGTCGTGCTGCTTCGCTAAAGTTGAGTTTTCGAGTGGTATCAACACAAAAACCCTGATGTCCGGGTGCGATTTTTGATTCGGTACGCGGCAACGAAATATCTAATTGTAGGGTTTCGAGCTCTATTTTCAAAACCCCGAAACTGCTTCCAACCTCATGCAGTGTCCCAAACTTGCTTAACTCGGTTTTGAGTGCATCAAGACCTTGGCTGTCATATACCTCGATATCAATATCTTTGGCATGACGATCTAATAGACTATCGCGGATGTAGCCACCGACAATAATAGGAGTCATTCCCCGGTGAGTGAGATGATTGAGTAGCGGTATGAGTGTAGGAGGGAGTTGCATAGCGAGGTTACGAGGCTTTAAATTTTTTAATACTGAAGCTAAAAGTCGAGCCTTTGTGAAGATGGCTTTGAATCTTGAGAGTGCTGTGATGCAGTTTGAGAATGTAGCTGACAATAGCCAGACCGATACCCATGGAATTATCCCAGTTGTTTTTATGAACACGGTAAAATTTTGAAGTAATTTTTTCCAACTCCTTGGCTTCAATACCGATGCCGAGATCCTGAACCATGACACAATGCTCTTTTAAGGTGAGATATACATCTTCTTCGGAGTATTTAAGCGCATTGTCGATGAGGTTGACTACAGCAAGCTCTATCATGGTTTTGTCAGCATAGACTTTTTTTTCGGCTATACCATTATAGATTATGCGGCGGTTTTTATAGGTTTTGGACATATTGGTCACAATGTCATCGAGAAGTTCATTCAGGTCAAAATGGCTAGGGTTGATGCTTAGATCGTTATGCTCCAGTTTTACCGACAGGCTGAGACGATCGAGCATACTGCTCATTTTTTTGGCATTGGAGAGAATTTTTTGTAAAAACTTGGTGTGTATCTCCTGATTGACATTAGGATCATCATGCAGGGTTTCGGCGTATCCCATAATTGAAGCGATTGGATTTTTGAATTCATGCGAGATGGCAGAGAGGATATCGTTACGCTGTTTATTGATGAGGCGTAGCTTTGCAGTGTACTTACGTTTCTGCTTCTCGCGGGATGCCAGTTTTTTGACAAGGTTTTTGAGTAACAGGGAAATCTGTAAAAACTCGTTAAAGTAGCGGGTCTTTACAACGGCTTTGTAGTTTTTATTGGAAATGTCATCCAGATATCGGGTAATCTGGGCAATATCATAACGGATACGTTTGCTCATTTGAAAAGAGACGGCGATGGCAATGAGTGTCATTAGGGCAAATATAATCAGCAAATTGCGCCAGAGTGTGTAAAAATTATGCAAAATGCGCTCCAGGCTCATGGATAACCGTAAATAGATCGGTTCTTGTTGGAATATTATGCGTTTGGCAACATATAAAAAGTCGGTTTTCAAGGTTTTGGAGTAGCGGGTACTCATACCGAACTCTTGAGAATTGGATGCCATCACTTCGATACGGTTGGCATGATTTTCCATATGATTTTTGTCGGTATTGCTCTCGGCAATAACATTGCCGTTATGGTCAATAACAGTAATGCGTAAGCCCGTAGCCCGGTGTACCTTTTGAACATATTCATCAAGATGTGTGACCGTCTCCAGTTCAAGTGCGATGAGTGCAATGGAATTTTTGAGATGATCTTCATAATACTCCAGAATAATCTCTTTTAAAGTTATGTAACTCGCGAGAGAGGCTAAGAAGAGCGTACCTAGAAAGAGTCCGAGAAATTTAATGATAAAGACATGGTGAATATTTAGCACAAGGTGTATCCGACACCCCGAACGGTTTTAATATACTCTTTATCTTTATCGGGATCAATTTTTTCTTTAAGCCGGTTAATAGCGACATTAACGGTACGATCTTGATAGACCTCATCGTTTCTCCAGACATGTTCAAGTAAGTAGTTGCGATCTAGAACGACGTTGAGATTATTCATCAGCGTGTGAAGCAGGTCAAACTCGAGACGGGTCAGTTCCACATTACATGTACCGACGTGAAGGGTGTGAGCGCTTAGGTTGAGTACTAGGTCACGGTGCTGTAGTACGCCATGTGTTGTTTCACCGCGACTACGCCGCAAAATGGCTTTGATGCGCAGGAGTAGCTCCTTCATATTGAACGGTTTGGTAATATAGTCGTCGCCACCACGTTGAAACCCTTCTTCGATATCGCTGTCGCGATTTTTAGCACTTAAATAGATGACCGGAACATCAAAACCTTTGGCGCGGATGGAGGTGACAAACTCACTTCCCTCGATACCGGGAAGATTACGATCCATAATGAGCAAATCAACCGATTCTTCTTCGAGTGCCTGTTCAACGTTTTTGGTATGTAAAAAACCAAGTGTCTCAAAGCCTTCTTTGGTAAGGTGGTACTCTATAAGCTCTAAAATGTCTTCTTCATCTTCGACAATAAGTATGAGTCCATTCATTCCGCCTCCTCTGTTTAATAGACGTTAATGCTTCCACCCTCTTTGGCATAAAGCATTAAATTGGCAATGTTGACCGAACGATCACATGAACGTTCGAGTTTTCGCAAGGTTCCCAATACTTTGACATACTCGATGGAGAGCTCTTTCTCACCAATAATCAGATTCATAATCTCTTTTTCCAAAATTGCAAAGAGGTCATCATTTTTACTCTCTTCAACCATGACTTTACGGTAATATTCATCAATATTACATGTTGTAAATTCTTTAAAGCATTGTAAGAGGTATTGTAACGCATTTATGGTGCTTTTGTGTAGCTGCACAATGGTGTTGTTCAAAGGGGTGAGATGGCATTCACTGTCACAGTGCTCTTTCATGCGGCGTGCATATTTCTTTACTCCATCACCGATTCGGACGATTTCGTTGGTCATTTTAAGGTACGAGACCAGCATACGTAGCTCATTGGCCTCAGGGCCAAAGAGTGCAAAGGTCTTGACGATTTCGTTGTCAATAGCGTTGGCATCGCTTTGAATGGTCTTAAGTTGGGACTTGACCAGATCATATTCGTCACTTTTGTCGTGGATGAATGCATCGAGAGTGAGTTGATTGGAGACAATGATTTTTTCTAAAAGCGTGGTAATCATCTCTTGAATTTCGGTAATTTTGTTTTCATAACGTTTTAACACGCCAAACTCCTTACAGGTTGAGTATCAATATAGTAGTGATGAAAGAGTATAAGATGATGGTAACAAGAAGGTTACAAAGTGTAGGCATACTTGTAATCAAACGGTTATCTTGCTCCTTTACAATGTCGACATCTTAAAACTAGGAGATAGACCATGAGACAACGTATTATGTCAGTCGTATTGATTGTAGCCATTGCCATTACATCATCTGTTGCAGCCGATAAAATTAGCGGTGCAGGAGCATCATTTCCTGCGCCACTTTATTACGACTGGGCATTTAATTACCAAAAAGCGACCAAAAATCGTGTCAACTACCAATCGATTGGTTCTGGTGGCGGAATCAAGCAAATCAGTAACCGTATTGTTGATTTTGGTGCTTCCGACAAACCGCTGACAAGCAAAGAATTGAGCAAGAAAAAGCTGTTGCAGTTTCCCGCAGCGATCGGTTCTATTGTGGTTGCTTATAATATTCCGGGTATTGCCGATGAGAAGCTGAAGCTCAAAAACAGTGTCGTTGCCGATATCTTTTCCGGAAAGATTGTCATGTGGAATGATCCTGCCATTAAGGCAGATAATGCCGATTTGACGCTTCCTCATGAAAAAATCATTGTGGTGCGTCGTTCTGATGGTTCGGGAACGACATATAATTTTACCTACTATCTGAGTAAGAGTTCGCAACAGTGGAAAAATAATTTGGGTACGGGTAAAGCGATTGACTGGCCCATCGGTATCGGTGGTAAGGGGAATGAGGGCGTGGCCAATCTTCTGAAGCAGACACCATTTTCTATTG
>JALUJE010000118.1:7090-11016 GCA_027057185.1 Helicobacteraceae bacterium
GGTTACATTGAAAGTGCCTATAAGGAGAAGAGTAAGCTTGCTGCAGCTACGTTGCAAAGTGCCAGTGGCAAATGGGTTAGTGCCCGTGAAGATCATTTTAAAGCGGCAGCAAAATATGCCAGTTGGACGAAAAAAGAGAACTTTTATGCCATGTTGGCATTACAGCCGGGTGATACGTCGTACCCGATTGTTGCAGCAACATTTATTTTGCTGCCAAAAGAGCATGTCATGATGAATAAAAAAGTGATTACCTTTTTTGACTATGCCTTTAAACACGGTGATACTGCGGCAAAGAAGTTGGGATACATTCCACTTCCAGAAGAGACCAAGGCAATGATTCGTGAGTATTGGGTAGCCAATATCAAATAACTTTAAGGTATAATGGCAGTATGAGTTTTACTGCCTTCCCCAATGCGAGTCTCGATTTTTTGGCACGTATCCGCCGTAACAATACCAAAGCGTGGTTTGAGGCTCACCGCAATGAATATGAGACGCTTATTTTGCAACCTTGTCGCTCCTGCGTGGTTGAGTTGGGTGAGCATCTTCAGGCATTGGTGCCGACCGTTAACGCCATCCCCAAAGTGAACGGTTCGCTTTTTCGTATCTACCGTGATATTCGTTTCTCCAAAGACAAAACTCCCATAAAAAGTCGTATCGGTCTTATTTTTTGGCAAGGTCGCGGCAGACGGATGCAAAGCAGTGCATTTTATCTACACTTTTCCCCTGATGAGCTTTTTGTCGCCGTTGGTATACGTGGTTTTTCCAAAGCGATGCTGGCATGTTATAGGGAGTACATAAAAGAGGCGCGACATCGTGATGCACTGCGCCATATTTTAGAGACGATGCATGCAGCGGGATTTTTATCAGTAGAGCCGAAATACCGGCGTCTTCCCCGTGGATTTGACAGCAGTCTGAAGGAGGAATCGTTGACCCGATACGACAGTATGTATGTCTTTATGCTGTTGCCTCCCGAAACCATATATTCTAGTAATTTTATTTCCATACTCTACCAAACGTACGAGACAATGTTACCGTTACAACAATGGGTCTATGAGATGAGTCTTGGCTGTAACGAGCAGGACTAAAATGACATGTAAATGATTCTTTTAAGAGATGCTGTTACTTCTCTTGGCTATGATTGCAGGAATTTTTAGAAAAGAGCAATATATAGATGAAAACGATAACACCGATACGATTAATACTCTATGTTTCCATATTTTTAGTCCTGTTTGATAATGTATCTTTTTTTACTAATGTCATTAAAGATTACTATCCTATAGGTGTACAGAACATACTGCCGTTACTTTCCATTGTTATTATGTTGATACTTGTCATTGCTCTACTGTTGACACTGGTGAGCTCACGATACACTACCAAGCCGGTTTTGATTTTACTGTTATTGGTTTCATCACTGGCAAATTACTTTATGAATACCTATCAGGTAGTCATTGATGATAGTATGATTCAAAATATCGTTGAGACCAATGTCGATGAGTCGATGGAGCTGTTTGATGTAAGATTACTGTTCTATTTGCTGTTATTGGGAATATTGCCGTCTTATATTGTCTATAAGATACCGGTGCGTTACGGAACATGGCGTAGTGAGATGCTGTATCGTATACGAGCAATTGTTGTGTTTATTGTGCTGATTTTGTTGATCTTCTTTAGCTTCAGTCGATTTTACACGTCATTTTTTCGGGAGCATAAGCCGTTACGTTTCTATACGAATCCTACCTATTATATTTATAGTCTGGGAAAATATATCGGCAATACATTTCGTATTCAAGAGGAGTTAAAACCCCTGGGTCGGGATGCAACAGTGACCAATAACGATCATGGACGCAAAAAGCTGCTTATTGTTGTTGTCGGTGAAGCGGCACGAGCAGATCGGTTTTCTCTAAACGGGTACACCCGATTGACCAATCCACTACTTGAAAAGGAGGCGGGAGTCGTCAATTTCACCAATCTCTATTCTTGCGGTACATCAACGGGTGTTTCCGTGCCGTGTATGTTCTCGGTGTATACCAAAGCCGATTTTACCGTTAAAAAAGGCCGTTCTATTGAGAATGTTCTGGATGTGCTACGGCATACTGAAGCAATGGATCTGCTGTGGCGTGATAACAACTTTAACTCCAAGGGCGTAGCCGATCGTATTGTTTACGAAAACTATAAAAGTGCCGAGAATAATTCGATGTGTGATAGTGTCGAGTGTCGTGACGAAGGCATGCTGATTGGACTTGAGGGATATATTGACGAGCGCCCTGAAAAGGATGTGGTGATTGTGCTGCATCAAATGGGGAACCATGGACCGGCATATTATAAACGGTATCCAAAAACCTTTGAACGCTTTACCCCGGTTTGCCAGACCAATCAGCTTGAGGAGTGCTCTCAAGAGGAGATTTCCAATGCCTACGATAATGCCGTAATATATACAGATTATTTCCTCTCTAAAGTCATTGCTCTGTTAAAGCATTATGATTCCGATCGCGAAACGACCATGATCTATATGAGTGATCATGGAGAATCTTTAGGAGAGAATGGACTGTACCTGCATGGGCTTCCCTATTTTATGGCACCGGATACTCAGACACACATCGCCGGACTGATGTGGTTTGGCAAGAACAATCCGGATAAAGAACATGTTGCCGCACGCCGTCAGAGCACGCTTTCGCACGATAATCTTTTTCATACCATTTTGGGTGTTATGGATGTTAATACATCGGTGTATGACGTGAGTCTGGATATTACCCGACCCTCGATCAATACATCTGTAACCGGAATGTAATCAAGATATTTTACACTGCTACCAATCAAAACTTAGGAGAGATTTTAGATGAACAATGTAGCACTTTCTGCCCTGGCAGCACTGGTGATGGCTCCATCACTTTTTGCAGGATATTCTGAAGCGACCACCCTCTATACCGACAGCACGACCGGGCAGGTTTTTACTGCACCCGGAGAAAATCGTGTTGTCATGAAAACAGTAAAAACACCGGTATTTTCCAAAGCGAGCAGTTTAAAGTTTAGCGGTGTTCACTATCTTGGGTTTGTCAGCTCAAGCCCTGATGTTAGTGATAGTAGCACCTATTTTGAAACGCGACGCAACTATTTTCAGGTTAAAGCGTATCTGTTCAATGACCCTAAAAGTTATCTGCGTACCACATTAGACACCCACCATGATGAGACGGGAGACTGGAAGGTGCGATTAAAATATGCGTATCTCTTTTTAAATAACATACTTCCGTATACCGGCGTTGAATTTGGTCAGGTACACCGCCCGTGGATTGACTATGAAGAACATCAAGCATGGTTCATGCGCTCTATCAGTAAAGTGTTTGTAGAGGCAAGTGAGGCAGCACACCTAACAAATTCGGCAGATCTTGGAGTGAATTTTAAGACCAAAACAGACTATTTTACTTCAGAGATTGGTCTGTTTAACGGTGAAGGCTATCATGGGAAAGAGAGTGGTGCCGGTAATTCGTTAGAGTGGCGCTTGACAGCTGCTGTTATGGGTAATGGAACAAAAAAACGCAAAGCAGTAAAAGATACTTATTTTGATGCATCGTTTTTTGGTCAGTACAACATGGACAACAGTAAAAATGATGAGCAGACGTATACTTTTTATGGGTTACATGCCGTGTACAATATGCCATCATTACTCGTGAGTGCACAATATTTAGTATCAGACAATGATAATGATGTAAGCGACACCAGCCAATATAACGGCAAAGGATTTTCCGTTAACGGAACCTACCGTTTTGGCGAACATAAAGAGTACTCTGTTTTAGGGCGTTATGACAACTGGAGAGCAGAGAAAACTGTTTCTGGTACGGAATATGAGACCAATAATTTTATTTATGGCGTTGCATGGCAACAAAATAAAAATGTTAAATGGCTACTTTCAGGTCAAACGTATGACCCAAAAG
>JALUJE010000119.1 GCA_027057185.1 Helicobacteraceae bacterium
AGCCGATATAATGCGTCGACTCTCCGGAGCATTTTTGGCTTTCCAGTGGTTGGAAAAGAGATAAAGAGTTTCAGAATCTATGTTGATTTTTACCTCTAAAATATTGCGATACTTTCTGCTGGAGGTGACGGAGAGTTCTTTGGCATATACAATAGGATATTTTGACAGAAGTGCCACATGAACTGAAGTGGGTTTTTTTGAGGTTATAGCATAATAGGGGAAGTAGCTTCCCCGCCGTTTTAGAGCTTTTTGCAGTGCTTTTAATGCCCTAAGAGACTCTATTTCTTGTAACGAGATAATATCGCATTGTATCTCGTGAATGACCTTGGAAATATTAGCCAGCTTCTTTTTATAGTTTGTTGCATTCCAACGCCAGGATGTGTATGGGATGTACTCATGATATTCCCTACCGTTTACATGTAAATCAAAAAGGTTTTCTACATTATAACTTGCGATTCTCACGTCTGTTGCTCCCCATAATATTGTATAAACACAGGTGATAAAAATGATGTTACGCATCAATACCGTTTAAGCGCAGGAGTGTTTTGATGTTGGGTTTTCTGTTGACAAGTCGTTGAAAAAGAGTGTCCATACTTTCACTGCCACCACCGGCAAGAATAATATCCAGGTATTGTTGTGCTGTGTGGGCATGAAAAATACCCTCATCAACAATGGTGAAAAAGAGATCGGCACTTAATACTTCTGCCCATTTATAACTGTAATATCCTGCAGCATATCCTCCGGAAAAAATATGAGCAAAGCCATGTTGAAACTTATTGTAACTCGGGGGTTGGATGAGTGCGGTACGCTCTCGGATCGTCTCAAGCAGTGTTTGAATCTCTTCGTTTTGATAAAGTTTCATATGGAGTTGAAAATCAAAAAGTGAAAATTCGACCTGGCGTAGTAGAGCAAGGGCTGATTGAAAATTCTTGGCACGTACGAGTTTGTCAATCATGCTTTTGGGGAGTACTTCAGTTGTCTGATAATGGTGAGCAAACATTTGAAGTACTTGGGGTTCATAAGCAAAATTTTCTAAAAACTGTGAAGGAAATTCTACGGCATCCCACTCGACACCATTAACACCGCTAACGCCGTTCTCTGAGACTTGAGACAGTAGGTGATGCAGTGCATGTCCCATCTCGTGAAATAGGGTGACGACATCATCATGACGTAACAGTGAGGGTGTTTCCGGAGTAGATGGCGGAAAATTACAGACAATAAATGCTGAAGCGTTAATACGTTTTCCGTACTCATCGGTGCAGTGACTTTGCCAGTTATGCATCCAAGCGCCGCCACGTTTATCTTTACGTGCTTCTAAATCAAGGTATAAGCGAGATACCGGTTGCGAATTTACATGTAAATCATAAGCAGTTGCCTTCTCATCCCACAAAGGAGTATCAACCTTTTGAAATGAAATACCAAAAAGTTTTTCTAAAAAGTCAAACAGTCCGTTGAGTACACTTTTCTGTTCAAAATAGGGACGATACGCTTCGGTATCAATCTCATACGATGTCTGTTTGAGCCGTTCACTGTAGTACGCGCTGTCATAGCTCTGAAGTTCAGCAACATCGGCAATAGCAGACAGTGCTTCATATTCTTTTTTAGCCTGAGGCAGCGCGGTATCGCAAAGTGTGTCTAAAAACGCAATGACATCCGTACTGTGCTGCGCCATTTTTGAGGCAAGAGAGTAGTCGCTGTAGTGCTCAAATCCCAATAAGTGTGCCATCTCTTGACGCAGTCGCAGCAATTCATCGATGATGGCAGCATTTTCAGGTGCACGCGTACTGTAAGCTCTATAGAGCTCTTCACGAATCGTTCTGTTGGGACCGTAGGTCATGTAAGCAATGTAAGAGGGCATTTGGAGGGTAAAGCGGTATTGTATCACACCATCGATCTCAAAACGTGCATGATCCAGATCGCTTTGAGGAATACCTTGAACATCATCCGGATTATCAATAATTTTTTCGTAGGCATTGGTAGCATTGAGAAGATTTTGAGAAAAGTCATTGGTGAGGGTACTTTTTCGTAAATTGATCTCCTGGAGTCTTTTTTTTGCCGGCGTATCAAGATGTGCGCCGTTAAGTTCAAAATTCAGAATATTCAGATCAATTACGCGACGCTCTTCATGATTTAAGGTGTCATACTCCTGCTGTTTAATCTGTTGAAAGGCCTTGTATATGTCTAGATTTTGACCTATATTAGTAGAGTATTGGGTGATAATTGGCAGTGCTTCAGCATAAACTTTTTGAGAGATTTCAGAGTTTTTGACGGCATTAATATGAGATAGCGGAGTAAAAAATTGTGATAAGTGCTCTTCAAGCATTTCAAAGGGTTTAATAAAATTTTGATAAGTTTTATGTTCAATATCCAGAAGAGAACGAATGGTATCTTCATTTTGTGACGTCATTACTTTAAGTTGATCCACGACAGTGTCAAGATGACATTCAAAGTGTAAAAAGGGGGTAGCGCTCATATAAAATATCCTTAATTATGGTAGCGACATTCTAGTGAAATCTACATCATTACTACATTAAAAATGGATTTTTTTGATTTCGGTTTTCAATTTGAACGTCTGGGACGATTCTGGAACCGGAACACCGAAATTGACATTTTGGGTTACACAACAGACGGGCGCACGGTTGTGGGGGAAATAAAATGGACGCGTTCACCCGTTGACACCGGAACGGTTCAAGCATTACTAGCTAAACAGCAATGGATTCAGCCATACATTAAAGGCCCAATCGAATGGGTATTCATATCCCGTGCCGGATTTAAAAGGGGGGTGCAGCAGCAATATCCGCATGTTAAAATGGTTGATTTGAGGGCTTTCAAAATCACCAATTAAATGTACCCGTTGCCGCTTTGAAGGGGATTGCTTCACTCTCCCGCTCGCGGGCTCACGGGATCGTTCGCAATGACAAGCCCTTTTCGAACAACGATTTCCCCATTCAACCATTCAACTAATCAACAATTCAACCAACATCCGATTCACGTTTAACGCATAACAAATAACGAATAACGCTTTTTCAATATCCAATATCCAACACGGAATATCCAATGACCAAGTAACCAGTTCCTAGTTCCCAATCAATTCGCGCAAACCTTTGCTTTTTTTCGTTGTACTTTAATTCGTTTGGAATTATATTATTGCGTCAGTTAATGAATGTATTTAAGTGTGCCTTATGTTTCCATTTAAGAAAATTATTGTGCCATTATTACCGGTCGTGCTCGGCCTGTTTGCGGCTTGCAGTGCGCCGCGTAATAATCCGCTGGACGCCAACAATCCGAACCGCAAATTGTCGGAAATTCAGGGAAGGGTTTACACATTCGGTTTGCCGCATCAACCGATTGCCGGTGCGCAAATCGAATTTCGATCCGGTCAGCGCATTGCCTTTAGCGACGGTGCGGGCAAGTTTGATCTGTCTAATGTTTTTCGTTACAACGGATGGCTGTACTGCTTAAAATCAGGCTATCATCCCGACTCCGTTTACGTGCAATGGGATCATCAAACACACTGGCAAAGCGAAATTTACCTCAATGCCAAACCGCGGGTCGATTCTCTTCTGTTTTATAGCAGCTTAATTAATCGTTACCCGAC
>JALUJE010000120.1 GCA_027057185.1 Helicobacteraceae bacterium
AAATGGTTATTATTGTTAACTAAAGACTTTTTTTAATCTTATATCAATAACAAAATGCACAAAAGTTTAGAGTATAATTTCAGCAAAATATGAGGAAAAGCCATTTATGATGTTTTCAGAACTTGGACGTGATACGACAACAACCTGTATTATGTTTGAATATTTGAGTCAGGAGACACAGGAGAAGATTCTTGCTTTTAAGAATGTTATGTCACCTTATGAGCTTCATTTTGATATTCTTCCCGTTGCACAGTTGCCTTATGGTACGATTGCTGAGTTTACTCAAGACGAACTTGACCTTCAGGCACTCACGCAGATGGGTTATTATCGTCTGAAGTTTTAAGATGATTTGCTAATGCGTGTAGCCGTTAAGAAAAGATACTCTTTTCCAGTAAGTGTCACACGAAAACGGTGCTGTTGCAGATACTTTTTACAAAAATAAATATCTTTAATGACTAAAGAAAGTTCGGAATATCTATAATTGGGAGCTTGGGCACCATAGAGCATTTCGCCATCACTCCAGCGACAATTGGGAAACCCTAAAATAACGGCACCATCAGCACGTAAATACTGTTGTATTAAAGACATGAATAACGGCTTAAAGTGTAGTCCCGAGCTCTGTAGCGTGCCAATACTGACAATCAGGTCAAAGCATCCAAGATTCAGAGTATGAAGTTCGTTAATGTCATGACGAAACAGGGTAACGTTGGGTGAGTTTTGAAAACGTTTTTGTGCTGCTGTAATGGCAGAATCGCAGTAGTCAATGCCTGTAAAGGAGATGCTCTCAAACGTGTTACATGTATTTTGAATAAGTGCAAACTCGTCTGCATTGTTAATACCGAGATTAAGTACGTTGGTACGCTGCGATATGTGTACTGCCTGAAGTGCCTTCAAATACGCAGCAACAAATGCAGGCTCTTCGTGTTTGTTAATTTTAGAAAAGTGTGACTGTGTGCCATACTTTTCTGTGGGTGTTGTGACATCTAAATGATGAAAAGAGTCATCAATATCGAGCTTTTGAAAATGCAGGGTAACGGTGTGATCATGGTTCAGTATCGGGGTAAGCATGCGACAGCGTAGCAGTTGTGCCAGATCGACCCATGCTTTATAGCCTCGGTAAATATAGCGGGTTCTATTATATGTTATGATGCTACCGGCATAAGTTGATGTAGCACAATCGGGATTGAGTACGACGCAGGAGAGTGTCTCGTGAACACCGAGGTTATCGACAGCCGTCTGAAGCGTGTCAATGATGTGGTGCATCGGTTCAGTCGTAAAATAGTTCATAACCTATATGGTACACTATTTACATGTAAAAAGGAGCGATAATTGGCACTGAATCTGGAAAAAACACTGGTTATCGGGATTTCGGCAACGGCACTATTTGACTTAAGTGAAGCAGATAATCTTTTTCAAGAAGCAATGAAGGAAGATCCTGATCACGCCATCGAACGTTACCGGGACTATATGCTAAAACAAGAAGAGGTTCCTCTGAATGAAGGTATAGGCTATCCTCTAGTTACAGCACTGTTGGGTCTGAATCGTTACCGCGAAGATAAAGATGCTCCGCTGGTAGAGGTGGTGATAATGTCGCGAAACAGCCCTGACACCGGCATTCGTGTTCTCAATACTGTTCGTGCACTGGATCTTGGTATTACCCGTTCGGCGTTTACGGCGGGAGAATCGACGGTAGATTATCTGGAGGCATTTGATGTCGACCTTTTTTTAACGACTAATGAAATCGATGCCCAAAAAGTAATTGACAGCGGTGTCTGTGCTTCAGCAGTATTATCAACACCGCCGCAATACCGGTCTGATATTTCCGATGGACAGGTACGCATTGCATTTGACGGTGATGCAGTATTGTTTGATGAGAGTAGTGAACGGGTCTATAAAGAGAGGGGCATTGAAGCATTTCATGACATGGAAAACCGTCAACAAAATATTCCCATGAATGAAGGTCCTTTTGCCGCGTTTTTAAAGAAACTGGCTGCGTTGCAGGAGCGATTGCCCATGCGAATGGAACATTCACCGGTACGCATTGCTATTGTCACCGCACGTAACAGTCCTTCAGAGATGCGAGTGATCAAAACACTTCGTCACTGGGGCGTATATGTGGATGAAGCATTCTTCTTGGGCGGTATTGAAAAAAGTAAGATTTTAAAAGCGTTTAAAGCTCACATCTTCTTTGATGACCAAGAAATACATCTTAAAGAATCTGCTCTGCTTGTGCCTTGCGGTAAAGTGCTCTATCCGTCCGATTCACCACTACAACAGCGCAAGAGGGCGTTATGAACAATACCACGTTAATGCAAGAAGATTTGCGCTATATTTTTCACCCCTGTTCGCAGATGAAAGATCACGAAAACTTACCGCTGATTCCCATAAAACGGGCAAAAGGCTCCTATATTGAAGATTATGAGGGAAACCGTTACCTAGACTGTATTAGCAGTTGGTGGGTGAATCTTTTTGGGCATAGCAATGCGTACATTAACAGTGCCATACAAGAGCAATTAGAGACGCTCGAACATGTGATTTTTGCAGGATTTACCCATAAGCCCGCTATTGATTTGGCGCGTCGGCTTGTGGCACTTACGCCAGAGCCTCTGGCAAAGGTCTTTTTTGCCGACAACGGTTCAAGCGCCATTGAAATTGCATTAAAGATGTCCTTTCAGTACTTTAAAAATCATGGTGAGAGTCGACCGCTGTTTGTTTCACTGCAAAACTCCTATCATGGTGAGACCATGGGAGCATTGGCGGTGAGTGATACGGGACTGTATAAAGATATCTATACTGATATTCTCATTAAGACGGTACAAGCGGCATCTCCGGCATTGGTGGGTGAAGCCGAAGCGCTAGAAAGTATGCGCGGCGTATTGAAACGCTATGAGGGGCGAATTGCTTCCGTGGTGATTGAACCACTGGTGCAGTGTGCGGGTTCCATGCAGATGTATGATGCTAGCTACATACGCCGTTTAAGAGCTCTGTGTGATGCGTTTGGTGTTTTTTTGATTGCCGATGAAGTGGCGGTAGGATTTGGTCGGACGGGGAGTATGTTTGCTATTGAACAAGCCGGTATTACACCGGATTTTCTCTGCCTCTCCAAAGGCATTACCGGTGGTTATATGCCACTTTCAACGGTACTGTTTAGCAACGATATCTATAATGCCTTTTATTGTGACTATCACGAAGGCAAATCATTTCTCGATTCTCACAGTTATACTGGAAACACTCTGGCATGTGCCGCTGCAAATGCGGTACTCGATATTTTTGAAAATGACAATATTATTGAGCTCAATCAAAGTAAGATCACCCTAATGGCTCAGAAAACCAAACGGTTTCAATCACTAAAAAATGTCAAAGAGGTGCGTCAGCGTGGTATGATCTGTGCTGTAGAACTCCAAGGGTATACGGCACAACAACGTATAGGATTACATGTATTTCAAGAAGCCCTAAAACAGGGGGTGTATGTACGACCATTAGGACCTGTCATCTACTTTATGCCGCCGTATTGTTTTACTCATGAGGAGCTCGAGATTATGATTGACGTTACTTACACTATTGTCCATGCCCTCTCCAAGCGTTAAATTTACA
>JALUJE010000121.1 GCA_027057185.1 Helicobacteraceae bacterium
TTAAGCTATAATTAACGAAAAAATCGGGGAAGTTGACATTGAAACTAGAGTGTTTTAGTAAAGTCGGTATTATTCTTAGACCCTCAACGCCCAAACTTAAAGAGCTGTTTTTACATACGAAAGCGTTGTTTGAGAAACACGGTATAGAAGTGCTCATTGATACCAGTAGTGCCAGTATGATTGGTGTGCTCGGACAGCCTTTTGAGCTCTTATGCAAGCGATGTGATATTCTTGTAACAATCGGTGGTGACGGCACATTAATCTCTGTAGCACGCCGCTCGCACAGTTATGGTATTCCTGTATTGGGTGTGCATGCGGGAAAATTGGGATTTATGGCGGATTTACATGTCTCAGAACTTGAAGACTTTATTCAAAAGATAGCCGACGGAGAGTATCGTATCGATCAGCGTGCCATGCTTGAGGCTACTATTGGAACAACAGAGGGGAAGCGGACGCTTATTGCATTTAATGATATTGTACTGACACGACCTTCGATATCTAAAATGATTCATCTTGATGTTACAGTTGATGAAAAATCTTTTAACACCTATTATGGTGATGGAGTCATTGTTTCGACGCCCACGGGTTCAACTGCATACAACCTTTCTGCAGGGGGACCCATTCTCTTTCCGTTAACCAATGTTTTTGTATTGACTCCCATCTGTCCGCACTCATTGACGCAGCGTCCTGTAGTGCTTCCGGGACATTTTCAGATGAAGGTTAAAACGCTTGATTCCACCGTGCTTGCTATTGTAGATGGACAAGATATGTACGAGTTTCATGAGGGGGACTGTATTGAGATCAGGTTGGCCGATGCTCAGGCACATCTATTACATAAACAAGAGTTTAATTATTTTGATGTTCTCAAAGAAAAGTTGAGTTGGGGTGAGTAGATGCTAGAGCGCTTTTATCTGAAAGAGCTGTTAATATTTAAAGAACTGCAACTGGAGTTTTCCAAAGGGCTTATCGTCTTTACCGGTCCCAGTGGTAGCGGTAAATCGTTACTGATGGATGCTATTTTGGCAACGCTGGGTATTCGTGATGCCAAGGCTGCCGTCAGTGAGCTTGATGTATCCTGGTCTATTGATGAGGAGCAATATGGTATTGAAAATAGTGAGAAGAATACGTTCCGTCATATTAGGAGAGAGAAAGTACGTTATTTCATCAATGCTCAAAGTATTCCAAAAAAACGGCTTAAAACACTGAGTATGCAACATATTAAACATCTTAGCCTGCGTGATTACAGTGATTTCGAAGGTCACAATCTCTTGGCTCTGGTTGATGCATTTGTTATGAAAAAAAATCCTCAGCATCACAGCACCCTGCAGCATTATATCAATGCATATGAAGAACATCAAAGCGTCTCAAAAGAACTTGCCTCTCTCATGGAAGAGCGCCAACAGGTTGTGGAACTTCAGGAATTTGCCCGTTTCGAGATTGAAAAGATTGCCCGGATTGATCCGAAGGAAGGTGAAGATGAGGTATTGACAGCACTAAAAAAAGCACTTTCAAAAAAAGAGAAACTGGATGAACGACTACATCAGGCAGAGGTGATTTTTCACTATGAGCATGCGGTGCAGGAGGCGCTAATGCTTATGGAAGAAGAGAGTGCCTTTTTTGATGATGCTATGAATGAGTTGCGTGCACTGTTTGATGCAGCGCGGGAGCGTTTGGAAAACCTGGAAGAGACCGACATTGAATCACTCCTTGATCGTATTGAAGCTCTTGCATCACTGAAACGACGCTATGGCAGTATTGAAGGAGCTCTGGCGTACCAACAGCAAAAAGCGCAGGAACTTGAAAAATATGAGGCGATAGACGATACCATAGAGACGCTTGAAAGACGTATTGAAGTATTACATGCGAGTGTTGTGGCATCGGCAAAAGTCATATCCGAAAACAGAGCCGATGCATTACCGCAACTGGAGTCGGCTTTAAATCATTATCTGCAGCAACTCTATCTCCATAATGCATCACTTCACTGTATTAACGTGGCTTATAACAGTAATGGTTGTGACACCATTGAGTTACAGCTTAATAATACTATATTAAATAATATAAGTACCGGTGAATTCAATCGTCTTCGTCTTGCATTATTGGCAGTTAAATCAGAGTTTATTACTTCTGAAAACGGGGTGTTAATGCTTGATGAAATTGATGCAAACCTCAGTGGTGAAGAGTCCATGAGTGTTGCAAGAGTGTTACGACAGCTGAGTCAAACCTATCAGATATTTGTTATCTCCCATCAGCCTCAACTCACCTCTATGGGCGAGGAACATTTTTTAGTTTACAAAGAAAACAACGAAAGTAAAGTAAAAAGACTGGATATGAACGAACGCGAAGATGAGATTGCTAGAATGATTAGCGGCACATCGGTCTCCGATGAGGCGCGACTGTTTGCCAAAGAGCTTCTTGAGAGTGCTACATGTGCTTTGTCATAGCGATTATTGCGTTAGTTCTGAGCATTCAGTTTCTATTGCAAGCACTCTATTGGTATGCCTTGGCTTCCGGAGTGACGGCACTGATTTTTATTGGACTAATGATTCGAAATATCTATCAGGTAAAAAAACGACGTTCAAAAAAGGATAATACACGTGATAGTTGATACCCATATTCATCTTGATGATCCACGTTACGACAGCGATCTAGATGCCGTCCTCTTTCGTGCAAGAAAAGAGGGCGTAAAAAAATTTATTATTCCCGGAGCCGATCCAAAGACACTTGAAAAGGCCGTAAAAATTTCCGAGCACTATGAGCATATCTATTTTGCAGTCGGAGTACATCCGTATGATCTGGAGGCTTATGATGAAGCCGAGCTGGTTCGTTATATTACTCACCCAAAATGTGTTGCAGTCGGTGAATGTGGTTTGGACTATTACCGTTTAGACGGAAGCAATGATGAGAAAGCGGCTGAAAAAGAGCAACAAAAAGCGCTGTTTTGTTCTCAAATTTCTCTTGCTAAAAGGTATGCTAAACCACTGATTGTCCATATTCGTGATGCCAGCGCTGATTCCAAAGAAATTTTAGAATATGAGCATGCCGCAGAGGTAGGAGGTGTATTGCACTGTTACAATGCCGACGAGCAGCTACTCTCTTTGGCCGATCATGGTTTTTATTTTGGTATAGGTGGTGTGCTGACCTTTAAGAATGCACGTAAATTGGTGAATGTACTGCCTAAAATTCCATATCATCGACTCCTCATTGAAACTGATGGTCCTTACCTGACACCGCATCCGCATCGTGGTGAGCGTAATGAGCCGGCATATACGACGTTTGTCGTAAATAAAATGGCAGAACTTCTTGAAAGATCATGCCACGATATTGAAAAATGCACCGCCAACAATGCTGCAAAACTCTTTAAAATCTAGGCATTTTGGCACTTGTAATGAGATTATTAACACTTTTTTGATAAAATAAAGGCTTTAAACTTTAACGTTGAGGAAGCATATGTTTAGAGGTCTGGTTTTTAGTCTGCTTTTTATTTCTCACTCGTTAGTTGCAGCACTTATTTATGATTCCAATTATCAAAAAGATATTAACATTGTAGAGTCGTTC
>JALUJE010000122.1 GCA_027057185.1 Helicobacteraceae bacterium
CGGAATCATGCTAGCTACAAAAGGAGGGAAAATCGTTGCTGTCAAAGGGGATCCGGCAGCTCCGGTCAATCGTGGTCTTAACTGTATTAAGGGTTACTTTAATGCAAAAATTATGTATGGAGCCGACCGTCTAACCACACCGTTATTACGTATGTATGATAAAGGAAATGTCGATAAAAAGGGAAAATTCCGTCCCGTGTCGTGGCAGCGTGCTTTTGATGAGATGGAGTTACATATTAAAAAGGCGCTTAAAGCCAGTGGACCTGAGGGGGTTGGGGTGTTTGCTTCGGGGCAGTATACGGTCATGGAAGGGTATGCTGCACAGAAGATGATGAAAGGGGGATTTCGCTCTAATGCGATTGATCCAAATGCCCGTCACTGCATGGCTTCGGCAGTTGTAGGTTTCTATCAGACGTTTGGAATTGATGAGCCTTCTGGTTGTTATGATGATATTGAGTTAACCGATACTATTGTTACTTGGGGTTCAAATATGGCAGAAATGCACCCAATTCTCTGGTCACGTGTTACCGATCGTAAACTTTCCGATCCAGAACGTGTGAAAGTGATCAATATTTCAACGTATCGTCATCGAACATCGGATCTGGCAGATATTGAAATTATTTTTTCACCCAATACCGACTTGGCACTATGGAACTATATTGCGCATGAGATTGTCTACAATCATCCTGATGCCATTGATTGGGAGTTTGTGAAAAAACATATCGTTTTTGCTGCCAGTCCGGTCAACATGGGCTATGGTATGCGCCGTACGGGCGAGAAGTCGTTAAAAGATGGAAAATATTCGGCCAAAGAGATGGAAACCATTGCCAAAGAGATGAAAAAAGTGGTCTCTGCCAAAGAAGCACCGGCATTGGCGCCATACGGATACAAAGAGGGTGATGTTATGGTGAACAATCCGGCAGGTTTGGCACACTGGGAAATTTCGTTTGAAGAGTACAAAAAATTTCTGGCACCATACACATTGGATTATGTCGCGAAAATCTCAAAGGGAAATCCGGATGAGGATATCAAAGCGTTTAAGAAAAAATTACAGACGTTAGCTGATCTTTACATTGAAAAAGGTCGCAAGGTGGTCTCTTTCTGGACGATGGGTATGAATCAGCATACGCGCGGTACCTGGGTAAATACTCTATCGTATAATGTTCACTTTTTGCTCAACAAACAGGCATTGCCTGGCTCGGGAGCGTTTTCGTTGACCGGTCAACCTTCGGCGTGTGGTACGGCTCGTGAAGTTGGAACGTTCTGTCATCGTCTGCCTGCAGACATGATGGTCAAGAATCCGGCACACCGAAAAATTGTTGAAAACTCCTGGAAAATTCCAGAAGGTACACTCAATCCAGTCGGTAACCAGCATATTATGAAAATTCACCGTGATATTGAAGACGGTGTCGTCAAATTTGCATGGGTCAATGTCTGTAATGCGTATCAGGACTCTGCCAGTGGCACACACTGGATTAAAGCAGCTCGTGAGATGGACAATTTTATTGTGACCTCTGATGGTTATCCGGGTATTTCGGCAAAAGTATCGGATCTGATTTTACCATCGGCGATGATTTATGAGAAATGGGGAGCGTATGGAAATGCCGAACGTCGTACGCAGCACTGGAGACAACAGGTGATTCCGGTTGGTGATGCGATGTCAGATACGTGGCAGTGGGTAGAGCTTTCCAAGCGCTTTACTGTGAAAGATTTATGGGGTGAGCAACCGCTTCGTGGCGGAAAAAAACTGCCTGATGTTATTGCCAAAGCCAAGGCAATGGGTTACAACGAAAATACTACGATGTATGACATTCTTTTTGCTAACGATCGGGCACGTGCGTATAAACTTGATGCAGAAGATCCAATTCAAGCCGGATATGACAACTCTGAGTGTCTAGGTGACAGTCGTAACGTCCTTGGATCTGATGGTAAGGTCTTTAAAGGGTATGGCTTCTTTCTTCACAAATATCTTTTTGAAGAGTATGCAGACTTTGGGCGTGGTCACGGGCATGATCTGGCAGACTTTGATACCTACCATAAGGTTCGTGGACTCAAATGGCCGGTAGTAGACGGTAAAGAAACCCAGTGGCGGTTCAATGTTAAGTATGATCCGTATGCGGCACGAGAGCATACCGGTACTACGCATGCATTTTATGGCAAGTTAGCCAAAGCATTAATGCAAGGTGACTTGTTGGGTGTGAAAGACAAAACGAAAAAATCGTTGAAAAACAAAGCAAAAATATTTGCACGTCCGTATATGGATCCACCGGAAATGCCGGATGCCGAGTACGATATATGGCTATGTACCGGTCGGGTTCTTGAACACTGGCACTCTGGTACCATGACCATGCGTGTACCAGAACTCTATCGAGCTGTTCCAGAAGCACTGTGTTACATGCACCCGCAAGATGCCAAAGAAAAAGGCTTGAAACAGGGCGGACTCTGCTGGGTAGAATCACGTCGTGGCAAGGTGAAAGCACGGGTAGAAACACGTGGGCGTAACCGACCGAGTCGTGGCTTGGTTTTTGTTCCTTGGTTTGATGAAAAAGTCTTTATCAACAAAGTATGTCTTGATGCGACATGTCCGCAGTCAAAACAGACTGACTTTAAAAAATGTGCTGTTAAAATTTATAAAGCATAATAAAGAAGCATATTGTTTTGAGCAATAGACTTCTTGATAAAGAGAGAAAAATGAGAAAACAACCTGCTAGCGATCGAAGAGCTTTTTTACTCAATACGGCACGGGCCATTGGGCTTGCCGCATTGGGTGGTCTGGTCTGGAGTGCTTATGTTGACGAGGTACGTGCCTCCGAATTGCTGCTACGACCACCAGGCGCCTTGCAAGAGGAAGCATTTCTTCGTACATGTATAAAATGCGGTATGTGTGTGGAAGCATGCCCCTACGATACATTAATGCTAGCAAAACCCGGAGACCAAAAACCGTTGGGAACACCATATTTTGTTCCTAGAGAGATACCGTGTTATATGTGTACTGACATACCGTGTGTTCCCGTATGCCCGAGTGGGGCGTTAAACGTAGAAAGTGTGAGTACTAATAAGAAGTTGGATATTAATAGAGCCGATATGGGGCTTGCAGTGATTGACCACGAGAGCTGTATTGCTTTTTGGGGTATTCAGTGCGATGCTTGCTATCGTGCGTGTCCGCTTCTTGATGTTGCCATTACCGTGGAGTATGAAAAAAATGCGCGAACTGGAAAACATGCCTTTTTAAGACCCATGGTGCATGCCGATGCCTGTACCGGTTGTGGTCTGTGCGAACATGCCTGTGTTACGGAAAAAGCAGCTATTTTTATACTGCCTCGAGAGGTAGCTATGGGACGTGCCGGTACCCATTACATTAAAGGTTGGGATCAAAAAGATGAGCAGCGCCTTGAAGGGGCTTCAAGTAAGACGACAACAACGGAGATTAGCAAAAAGTCGGCTGTCGATTCGTTGAATGATGCGGGGGATTTGTATTAATGAAACATTTTTACGATAAGTACCGTTTTTTATTTCTGAGACGATTGACGCAGATTGGTTTGTTG
>JALUJE010000123.1 GCA_027057185.1 Helicobacteraceae bacterium
GGGTATAGCCGATATCTTTGGCAAGGGCTTCTGCCTCGGCGCGAAATAGACCAATCTGTTCAGGTTGGTGGGCATCGGATCCGAAGGTAATGGGAATACCGGCCTCATAGGTGAGGGCAAGTAGCTCCGGGGACGGGTAGGGCTCGGCAATGGGCTTACGGTAGCCCGATACGTTAATTTCAACAACCATATCGGCGGCTTTAATGGCTTTAATGGCACGGTGGGCAATATCGCGTATAGGACGTGATGGCAGGTATTTAAATACCTTGATGAGATCAAGGTGTCCGACAATATCAAAGAGCCGGCTTTGTGCCATACGTTCAATAAGATCAAAGTACCGTTGCCAGATAACATCGATGTTTTCATGCTCATAACGACCGATAAATTCCGGATTATCAAAACCCCAGCCCTCAATAAAATGTACGGATCCAATCAGATAATCGACATCGGCATCGAGTACACGGGCATCCATATGACCTTCTAAAAAATCGACCTCGTAGGCATAGAGAATCTCAATGTCGCCGGCATACTGCCGTTTTACATGTAAAACCTCGTCTCGATAGTGCGTCATATCCTCAAAACGCATGCGATAGAGTGGATCAAAATTCATGGGGGCATGGTCGCTAAAACCAAAAACATCAATGTTATGTTCGATGGCATGTTGCACATAGGTTTCAATAGATCCCGTGGCATGATTGCATAGGGGTGTATGATTATGTAAATCAATTTTCATAATATTTTCTCACATTTTATAGTTTAAGGTCACTCTTAAAGTTATCTTTGTATTATAGTACAAAATAATTACATTATGGGAAGGAGCTTTTTATGACACAAGAGGAGTTGGATGCTCTGATGAGTGGTGATATGGATCTTGATGATGTCGAAGAAGAGCCTGTAGAAAAAACAGGTGACGATGACGCTCAGGATGATATAACTGAAGACGAAGAGCGGTATAAGGCGAACGCTACCAACAGTTATCCTCCTCCGGTAAATAGTGATAATCAGGTTGTACACCAACTTGATGATGTTACCAAAGAGAGTGAAGAGAAAGCGAGCGAGATTTTTGATATTATTGAAGGTATCAGTAATGATTTAATGGAAGAAGAGCACAATGCCCAGTGCATGTTTGAGACTCTTGAAGAGAATGTGAAAGTATTTTCGGCTCTGCATGCCAAATTTCCCGATATGGAAACTTTTGCCACGCAATTGGAAAAAAACCGACAGGCACTAGAGTGTGCGAATACGACTATCGGTGTGTTACAAAACAGTGGTGATGCCATTATGCAGGTGATGGATATTATGCAGTATCAGGATATTCACCGTCAAAAAATTGAGCGGGTCATTAATGTCATGCGGGCGCTTTCGAATTACATGAATCAACTCTTTGAAGGCAAAGTCGATGATAAAGCGCGGGTGGGATCAGCAACGCACCTTCCCGGAGACAGTACCACCGAAGATGTTGTCAGTAGTGATGATATTGAAGCACTTATCGCCTCTTTAGGGAAAAATTAGATACCATTCACTAAAAAGATTGGAACAGGCAGATGAACCGAGTTGAACTCCTTTCGCCGGCAGGCAACCTTGAAAAACTGAAAATTGCCATAGACTACGGTGCCGATGCCGTGTATGGTGGTGTCAGCCATTTTTCATTGCGTATTCGCTCTGGCAAAGAATTTGACCTGCGGAGTTTCCAAGAGGGCATTGAGTATGCCCATACTCGAGGGAAAAAGGTCTATGTGACCATTAACGGGTTCCCGTTTAATTCCCAACTTTCACTCTTAGAAAAGCATATTGAACAGATGGCGGCACTGCAACCTGATGCCTTTATTGTCGCTACTGCGGGTGTTCTAGCTCTGGCCCATAAAATTGCCCCGCAGATTCCGCTGCATCTCTCCACTCAGGCAAATGTTATGAATCTTCTTGATGCCGAGATTTATTACCATATGGGCGCCCGCCGCATTATCGTGGCACGGGAAATTTCGCTTAAAGATCTCAAAATTATCAAGAATCATCTGCCCGGTCTGGAATTGGAAGTGTTTGTACACGGTTCCATGTGTTTTGCCTACAGCGGACGCTGTCTCATCTCAACTTTGCAGAGTGGACGCGTACCCAATCGTGGTAGTTGTGCCAATGACTGCCGTTTTCCTTATGAACTCTATGCTGCCAATAGTGAAACGGGTACGCTGTTCCGCTTAGAAGAAGATCCGGGAGTGGGCACGTACATTATGAACTCCAAAGATCTCAATTTAGCATCACATATTGACGAAATTCTTGAGAGTGGCTGTGTCGATTCACTGAAAATTGAAGGACGTACCAAAACCTCGTATTATGCAGCAATTACGGCAAAAACATACCGACGTGCTATTGATGACTATTATCGCGGTGTGTCCGATCCTGGGGCGTATCAGACGGAGCTTGAGAGTTTGCAGAATCGGGGCTATACCGATGCGTACCTCATTAACCGTCCTTTTGAAAAACATGATACACAGAGTCTGGATTTCACCATAGCGCTGGGTACGCATCAGGTGAGTGGTATGGTGTGTGAGGATGGAGAACATTTTTTGTGTAAATATAAAACACTGCCACATGAGGCAATGGAAATTGTCGCTCCAGAATCGGCAGAGATTGAACCAGTGGACAATGACATTGGCACCGTAACATATCAAAACGGTACCTATACCATAACATTTAAGCAGCTCAAAGCACAAAATGGTAAAGTATGGGACGCGGTACATAGCGGTAATACCAATCCGATTGTACTTCCGTTAAAATTGCCCCAGTATACTTTTTTCAGAATTCCATCTACCGAAGAAATGTGCACGGCACCAAAAAAATAAAAAGGAAACAAATGAAATTCGTCTCGATTGTTATTGGAAGTAAAAGTGATTATGATGTCATGAAATCCTGTGCAGATACGTTGGATGCTTTTGGGGTTCACCATGAGTTGGTTATCTCCTCGGCACATCGTTCTCCCGAGCGTACGAAAGAGTACATTCAAACAGCAGAGAAAAAAGGGGCACAGGTTTTTATTGCTGCTGCGGGTATGGCAGCACATTTAGCCGGTGTATTGGCATCAAAGACGGTTAAACCGATTATCGGCGTGCCCATGAGTGCTTCGGCACTGAGTGGTATTGATGCGTTGTTGTCTACGGTGCAGATGCCCGCAGGTATGCCGGTAGCTACCGTTGCCATCGGTAAAGCCGGAGCGATTAATTCTGCCTATTTGGCCATGCAGATTTTAGCGCTCGATAATGACGATTTGAGCATTAAACTTAAAGAAGATCGCATCGCCAAAGCAAAAAAAGTGGAGACCGATTCATTAGAGATCGAGACGATTTTATAAATTAAAACAAAAGGCATATCATGAGTGTAGCGTGGATGACTGTAGAAGAGTATTCAAGTGTGACGGGACTTGAGAGTAGTTCTATTGATGACCTCATAGCTCATGGTAAGCTGAGTGTCAAAGTGGAGAACAATCAGACGTATGTTGATCCTCTTAAGGGCGCTACCAATGTCGTCAAAGCAGAAGTACAGGAG
>JALUJE010000124.1 GCA_027057185.1 Helicobacteraceae bacterium
AAACGTAATTTTTTTTCCGTTATGGTCAATGGTATACGCTCCAATATGCTGGGTAATCCCACCGGCTTCAGCATCGGCAATTCTGGCATGGCGAATGGCGTCAAGCAGCGTCGTTTTACCATGATCAACATGTCCCATTATAGTGATAACCGGAGGACGTTCATTGCGTAATGTGTCATCAGTGTTCTGCTCATAGCTCTCTTCATAGTTAAAGGCATCTTTGGGATCGACTACGGTCACTTCAACATCGAACTCTTCAGAAAGAATCTCAATCTCATCTTTACCTAAAAAGTCATTTTTCGTTGCCATCATACCTAGATTAAACAGTACTTTAATGATATCCGTCATCGGACGGTTAAGTTTTTCGGCAAATTCATACACACGAATATCTTCAGGGATTTCAACATGTGTTACGACATCATCAACCGGTTTGTCTTTAATATATTTTTTACGCTTGTCACGAGATACCTGTCGCGGTTTCCGGTTGCCGCCTTGTTTTTTACCTGCATTACGACCCACGGGTTTTTTAGGGCGCGGTTTTCGTACTTCTTCTTCTATGGGCTTTTTATCTATCTCATTGAGATCTAAAAGAACCACTTCATTATCATCATAATCCATAGACACATCTGCCATACTACCGGCAAAAATATTAATAGCTTTACCACTCTCTTTACGTTGTGCCGGAGCATTAGTACGTTTTTTATTTTTTTTCGATGCCAGTTCTTCGAGTGCCTGTTGACTCATTTTACCATAGCTTGATACGGCAGCGGCATCTTCTATTTTCGGTACATTGTAATCTTCTTGAACTTTGGGTTTTTTCTTTTTTACAATACGCAGACCGGAGCGTTTTTTAGGCACCGCTTCCGTGACTTTAGGCGTATCATTTTTAACCGCAGTAGCATCATCTACCGGCGCTTTTTCCTCAAGAACTTCTACCGGCGTTTCCTCACGAGGTTCACGGATTGGCGCTACAACGTCTTTGACATCTGTCTCTTTCGGTGCTGCCTGTGTAGCTGCAGCCGTCTCATCAGCCGTTACTTTGGAGGCAGCTTTTTTCACTGTCACTTTTGTAGGTTTTGGCTCTTCTATATCAGGATTCATAATATAATTCATGATTTTTTCCGCCTCTTCCATAGAGACAGAACTTGATGCCGTTTTAAGAGACATCCCCATTGCATTGGCTTTATCTACAACCTCTTTTGAGGCAATTCCAAGTTCTTTTGCAATCTCATGGACTCTAACTTTATCACTCATCAACGATGATCTCCTTTAACCTATTCAAAAGTATTTCTGTAGCATTGTTCCGACACACCCGCGCTAGCGACCGTCTCATTTTTTTTGCATCACCGACACAATTTTTACAAAGGTAAAAACTGCGTCCTTCTCCCCGATAGGGGTGAAGCTCACCATGAACACACTGTAAACGTATTAAGGTGTTTTGTGCTGCTTTGTGTCTGCAAGAAACACACATTCGTATTGGCACATTAATTATGTCGCGCATTATACCCTAATGTTCCTTGATCCATCTAATAATTATTTTTCCACCCGTAAACCGTAGTTGTCAAAATCTAAAATTTTAACGCTAAAGTCCGGAAATTTTTGCTTGAAACGATTAGAAAGTGCCGAAGCATCATGATCGTATACCATGGAAAAAAATGTTGAACCGCTTCCTGAGAGGGTACTCATTAAAGCACCACTGTCATAGGCCACCTTTTGCACAGAAAAGAGTTCTGGCAACATTTTCATACGGATTTTTTGATGAAAACGATCTTGTGTTGCCAGACGCAGCATCTCCCAGTCTTCATTCCAAAATGCCGCCACGGTCATAGCGGTATGTGACAGATTGAACACGGCATTTTCTTTGGAATAGGAACGTGGCAAACTCGTACGTGACCGTGCTGTTGAAATGGGTTTATTTGGAATAACCACGACTGCTTTTAGGTAATTTGGTAAATGTTTTACCTGAGAAAAAACTTTACTTTTCTCTACAATCGAAGTGGTAAAGCCTCCCAATACCGCCGGTGTAATATTATCAGGATGCGACTCATACACCAGCGCATGATTTAAAATTCTGCGTTTAGACACCCGAACTCCGGCAGCTTCATGTGCCGTAGCAATAGCGCTGACAATCACAGCTGAAGAACTGCCCAATCCACGAGACATCGGAATCTGGTTGTAAAAAGTAAATTTGTAGTTTTGCTGACGCTGTGTCAGTTTTTTATAGTGTTCATTAAAAATACTGATAAAAAGATTGTTTCCTTTAAGGCGCGGATTATTCTCACCCTCTCCCTTAATAGCAACGCTAAAGAAGCGTGAAGGCTTACAGTCTACTGTATTGTGCAGTGTCAGTGCCAGCCCCAGGGTATCAAATCCCGGGCCTAGGTTAGCACTGGTTGCGGGGACACTAATAATCAACTATACTTTCCTTAAGTGACCGCTGCAATGCCATAATGCGGCAACGTATCACTGTTAAAATCATCTATCATAAGTTCTTGAGGCAGTTCAAATGTATGACTTGGAACTTCATCAAAAACTTGTGTCTCAATGGAATGTGCCATTTTAACAAAACAGAGCTTTCCTAGTGCTTTTATGGGCTGATTGTTATTAAAATAGAAAGCATCAGTCGCCAACAAGGGAATATTGTTTACAATACTCAGAGTCTTTAAAAACAGATAACTCACCTTAATTGCCATAAAACTCCCCGGACCATTGGCATAAATGAGACGGCTGATCTTGTAGTTCTGCAACAGCGTTTCAAACAACAGTGGTAACGTCTCTGATGCATGTCCATGCAGTTCATCGCTATAAATAAGTCGATTGTCTTCATAAACACCGACCTTCAACGGTAAACTCAATGCAATGACAACAACACTATGCATACGCTTTTGCCATCTCCTTGGCCTCACTGCCGACAAACTCGACAATCTCATAACTTTGTGCATCGGCCAACAGTGCCAGCGTGAGTTTATGATTAAGATCATGACTGCCGGCAAATGCCTCATAGTTACCAATAAAATTCATGCCCAAGAGTGACATATCTCCAATAGCATCAAGTACTTTATGACGCACAAATTCATCGACAAAGCGCAATCCCTCAGGATTTAAAACTTTTTTGTCATCCAGTACCACGGCATTTTCCAGACTTCCCCCCAGAGCCAGACCCTTGGAACGCAGGTACTGTACCTCATTTAAAAACCCGAAGGTACGGGCACGGGCAATTTCTGTTTTGTAGCGCTCCTTACTTAGATGTACCACATACTTTTGTTCATCAATAACGGGATGCTGGAACTTGATCGTAAAGTCATACGTCAACTCTTGTGATGGGCTCAACTTGACATATTTATCGCCCTCTTTGACAGTAATCTCTTTTTTAATACGCATAATCCGCTTGGACGCCTCAAGCGTCAAGGTACCGGCTTCATCGAGCAACATACAAAAACTTGCGCTCGATCCGTCCATTACCGGAATTTCATCGGCATCGACAACAACACGAAGGTTGTCAATACCATATGCATACACGGCTGAGAGC
>JALUJE010000125.1 GCA_027057185.1 Helicobacteraceae bacterium
CTATAATTCCATATCTACTTTAACAAAGGAGTTCTATGCCGTTTTCACCTGAAAAGCGCTCCGGAACTATCAGCGGTATTCTTTTCGTTGCAATTTTTGCAGCTGCCGCTACCATGATTGCCAATATTGGTGTCGTGAGCGCACTGGGAATCTCCCCACTGGTAGTGGGTATTGTTATCGGTATCTTCTATGCCAACACTCTACACAATCATATTCCTGAAGCATGGGAAAGCGGTATTGTCTTCTCCGGAAAAAAAATATTACGTTTTGCCATTGTCTTTTATGGATTTCGCATTACATTTCAGCAGATTGCCGAAGTCGGTATGGACGGGTTTCTTGTCTCATTAATCATGCTCTCTACGACCTTCATTTTAGGTACCTATCTGGGTACGAAAGTCTTTAAGATGGATCGCGACACCTCCATGCTCACCGCATCAGGAGCTTCGGTCTGCGGTGCAGCGGCAGTACTGGCAACCGAGCCGGTACTCAAAGCGCAAGAGCATAAAACTGCCGTGGCCGTCTCAATGGTCGTTCTTTTCGGTACCATTGCCATGTTTTTATACCCGGCACTCTACTCAGCCGGTATTTTTGATATGACTCACCGTGAGTTTGGTATTTTTGTCGGTGGCACCATTCATGAGGTGGCGCAAGTCGTTGCCGTCGGCAGTGCGTATGGACAAGAGGCTAGTGATGCCGCCGTCATTGTCAAGATGACGCGCGTCATTATGATTGCACCCATGCTTATTATATTGGGGATTTACCTCTCCTATCAGGCTAAAAAGAACGGTGGTAACGCCGGTGGCGTCTCTTTAGTCATTCCCTGGTTTGCCGTTTATTTTATCGGCATGGCAGGGTTTAACTCCCTTCAGCTTGTACCACAGAACATTGTCGGGATTATTAATGAAATGGATACCTTCTTGCTTACCATGGCAATGACGGCATTGGGTATGGGTACCCGCTTTGCCAAATTCAAAGGACTTGGACTCGCTCCGTTATATACTGCTGGCTCTATGTTTTTGTGGCTTGTTATTGGAGGTTATTTTATTACAAAGTGGATTGTGGCATAATACATGTAAAAATGTAGGAGTGCTGTCTCATGAGATTCTCGGCAATTTTCTCACTGCTTGTGATGATGGTGTTAGCTACCTATGCGGCACCTTCTCAAAAAATGCTCACGGTACTAACACGGAATGCGCCAACAACCTTCTACTATGACGCCAATAATCATCAACGCGGTTTTGAGTATGATCTGGTTGAAGCCTTCGCTGCCTCGCAAGGATATCGCGTACGTTACTTGGTCAAATATTCTATTAAAGAAGTTTTAGAGGCCTTGGAACGGGGCGAGGCAGATTTTGCAGCGGCAGGATTAACCCAAACGCAGGAGCGTGAAAAACTTTTTTTGATGGGCCCACGCTATTTTGATGTCCAAGAACACCTTGTCTGCGGCTATACCAAACATCCTCGCACTATTGAAGATCTTCCCAATTTTCAACTTGAGATTATTCAAAAAAGCAGTTATGTCGAGACGATGCACCGGCTGAGAGAGAAACTCCCCAATCTTGACTGGATTGAGCATGAGGGCTATACCACCGAACACATTTTCGAACGCATCAGCAAGCATAAAATCGAATGCACCATTGCCGATTCACATATCATTGCTATCAATCGCCGATACTACCCACATATGAATGTAAGTTTTGCCGTGAGTGAGCAAGAACACCTGGTCTGGATGTTTCCTAAAACAGACCGTGCCAAAGCATTACAAAATGATGTCGCGCGCTGGTTTGGTGTTTTTCAACAAAGTAAACAGTTTCGCAGTATTAAAGACACCTACTTCTCCCATGTCAAAATATTTGATTATGTCGATCTTAGTATCTATCACCGTCGTATCTCCACCACCCTGCCACGCTACATTCACCTCTTTCGAGAGGCGGGAAAACGCCACGGTATAGACTGGCGTTTCCTGGCGGCACAGGCATATCAGGAATCACACTGGAATCCCAAAGCCAAAAGTCCTACCGGAGTTCGCGGTATGATGATGCTTACCAAACCTACGGCACTGCAGTTGAATATTACCGACCGTCTGGATGCCAATCAGAGCATCAACGGCGGCGCACGCTATATGGTTCAGCAAATCAAACATGCCCCCAAACGGGTCAAAGGCATCAATGAACGTATGAAATTTGCTCTGGCAAGCTATAATGTGGGTCGAGGACACATTTATGATGCCATTGGGCTGGGTAAAAAGCTGAAAAAAGACCCTTATCTGTGGCTCAATATGAAGACATTGCTGCCGCTGCTATCGCAAAGGCACTACTTTAAAGACCTGAAATATGGCTATGCCCGCGGTCAAGAACCGGTTGATTACGTACGGCGCATTACCAACTACTATGACATTTTATGTCAACATTACAAATGGTAACGACTACGCAATAATCTCATCAAAATAGCTGCTATAATGCCCTTGTTGTGCCAACAGCGCCTTCGGAGTTCCCGATTCTACTACTTTTCCCTCATGTAAAATATAGATATAGTCTGCATTTTCCACGGTTTTGAGACGATGTGTGATAATTAGCATACTCTTCTCTTCAAGATGCTCCTGAAGTGAGCGAAACAGGTTGGCCTCAGTTACAACATCAAGTGCTGAAGTCGACTCATCCAAAATAATAACGTTGGGTTCGGTAATAAGCATTCGGGCAATCGCAACGCGTTGTCGCTCCCCACCGCTAAGACGAATACCGTCTTTACCAATCTGAGTCTCCAACCCATGGGTAAGTTTTTTTATAACACCATCAAGCTGCACAATATGCAATGCCTCATAAAGTGTTGCATCACTCACTTTGCGACCGAGTGTCAGGTTGTGGCGCAAAGTGTCATTGAACATTTTAGGCTGTTGCAGCACCAGAGCAATATTCTCACGCATGACATCCAAGCCAATCTCTTTGACACTGATACCATCGACAAAGAGATCTCCCTCCTTAATGGCATACAATCCTAAAATGATGTGCGCCAAAGTCGTCTTTCCGCTACCACTGGCTCCTAAAAGTGCCACCTTTTTCCCTTTGGGAATACGCAAACTGACATCATGTAAAATCGCTTTCTCACCGTAAGAGAACGAAATATGCTCCAATGTTATGGTATTGGTCGCGTGCTTTTTAAAGGGGTTATAGCGGTGCTCATAATGCGGTTCTTTTTCCAGTGAGAGCAAGGCATCCAAACGCTCCAGTGCTATCGTAGCATTGGTATAGCTAAAGATAATATTCAGTAACTCCTGCAACGGGGTAATCATAAACCATAAATAGCCAATGACGGCAAACATTTGTCCGATGCTCAAATCTGAAAACAGCACCATCAACATGGCTACAGCACGAAACAGTTCAAATCCGCTCAGAAAAATAAAAGAAGAGAGATGCCCTGCTGCCTCACTTTTCCAACCAAATGCCGTGGAGGCATTACGAATGGATTTGGCATTGGCAATCATTTTATTAATGTAACGTTTTTCTTGATTGTTGGTACGCACTTCAATGA
>JALUJE010000126.1 GCA_027057185.1 Helicobacteraceae bacterium
CTCAAGCTAAATGCTAATGTGCGGGTCGATATTTTTTACGAACACTTTTATCTAAGTAAGAAAGCTTTGGTTGACTTGCTCTCACAACTGTTTTTTGTACTGCCACTTTCGTTGCTTATTGTTTATGTGGGTATAGAATTTGTCGCGCTGAGTTTTTCTCAAATGGAGTGTTCATCGAATCCCGGAGGCTTGCCGTACCGTTTTCTGGTCAAATCTTTAATGCCGCTGGCATTTGTACTGCTCATATTGCAGTCTATACGCGAGAGTGTGGCAGCATTCCGACGTTTCAGGGAAGCGATATGATGGCGTTAATGATGTTTATTGCTGCTTTGCTGCTGCTATTGGTAGGCATTCCCGTTGCTTTTGTTTTCGGTGCCGTTTCCATAGTTTTTGCACTTATTTCACCACTGGGGCTGGAAGTCTTTAATATTTTGCCGTTTCGCATGTACGGAATTATGAGCAATACGACGTTAATGGCAGTACCGCTCTTTATTGTGATGGGATTGATTTTGGAGAAGTCGCAGATGGCAGAACGGTTGTTGATGTCAATGAGTTCACTGTTTCGCTCATTTAAAGGCGGCTTGGCAATCAGTGTGGTGCTGGTTGGCGCTATGCTGGCGGCATCAACGGGTATTGTCAGTGCTTCGGTAGTGATGATGAGTGTCATAGCACTGCCGCTGATGATTCGTGCCGGTTATGACAAAGGTATTGCCTCGGGTACTGTGGCCGCCAGCGGTACGTTAGGTCAGATTATTCCGCCGTCTATTATTTTAATTATTTTAGGTGATGTGATGAGTGTCAGTGTCGGAGATCTGTTTAAAGGTGCCATATTGCCGGGTCTGGTACTGGTGGGACTCTACATTGTCTATATTGTCATGTCCGGTATGCTGCATCCTGAAAAACTGCCGGCACAGTACTCTGAAGCATCGCTTGACATCAAAGAAGTGCTGATTGCCGTGGTGCCGCCGTTGCTATTGATGGTCTCAGTACTGGGTTCCATCTTTGCAGGTATCGCTTCGCCGACGGAGTCGGCGGCATTTGGTGTGTTGGGTGCCATGGTGCTGAGTATTCTCAACCGTTCGTTACATATGGAAATGCTTAAATATGCCGCTTTTGAGACGGTAAAGCTCAGTGGTATGATTTTTATGATTCTCTTTGGGGCTACGGCATTTTCACTGGTATTTAACGAGCTTGGCGGTACGGATATAGTCGTGGAGTTTTTCAGCCACGATATTGGTGATGTATGGATTTTCATTGGCGTAGCGATGCTAAGCATTTTTATTTTGGGATTTTTTATTGATTTTATTGAGATCTCTTTTATTATTGTGCCGATATTAGTACCGGTCATGCATGCATTTGGCATTGATCCTGTTTGGTTTGCCGTACTCATAGCACTCAATCTTCAGGCTTCATTTTTAACCCCGCCGTTTGGTTTGGCGCTCTTCTTTTTGAAAGGGGCATCCCACAATATGGTAAGCACCTTGGAAATTTACAGGGGTATTGTACCGTTCATTGTCCTGCAGCTCATTGCTCTGGGGACTGTCATACTGTTCCCAGATCTTGTATTTGCATTTTTATAGGAGGTAGTCGTGAAAAATATTTTATATGCACCGTGGCGAAGTGATTATGTGAGTGGTACGACAATAGAGGGGTGCGTGTTTTGTCATATCAGTACCCATCCCGATGATGACGCGCAGCTGCATGTGCTCTATCGTGACGAACACTGTTTTGTCGTTATGAACCGCTACCCGTATACTCCGGGTCATTTTATGATTATTCCACATATCCATACCGATAAGCTAGAAGCACTCGATACGCATGTATGGGGGCAGATGAGCCGTCTGGCCCAACAAGGAGTACGGCTTTTGAAAGAGGGTTTTGATGCGCCGGGGGTCAATCTTGGGATGAATTTAGGATCTATTGCGGGGGCGGGGATTGCCGAGCATATTCATTTGCATGTCGTACCACGCTGGAAAGGCGATACCAACTTTATTACTTCCATTGGACAGACACGGGTCTATTCGACTGATTTTGAAAAAATCTATCGGCGGATTCATGAACTGATTCCTTACTATATGCCAAAACAATGATATTATGGTAAAATCAGTGTATTATTTTTGGTGTGGTCGTCAAGGTGGATAGATGCAAAATATTTTAGAATTGATTGGTCGGGACGAGGCACTCTTTAGTGATGATATGGCTGTTCATGAGGAGGCGCTGTGTACCATTGTCTCGGCATCATCGTTTTTGGTTATTGGCGGTGCCGGTTCTATTGGTCAGGCTGTTACCAAAGAGATATTTAAGCGTCAGCCCAAAAAATTGCATGTTGTGGATATTTCTGAAAACAACATGGTCGAGCTGGTGCGTGACATTCGCAGTTCATTTGGCTATATCAGCGGAGATTTTAAAACCTTTGCTCTGGATGTGGGTTCGTTGGAGTACGATGCGTTGATACAATCTGATGGTGTATACGATTATGTCTTAAACCTCTCGGCACTCAAGCACGTTCGAAGCGAAAAAGACCCGTTTACACTGATGCGGATGATTGATGTCAATATCTTCAATACCGACAAAACGTTGCAGCAGTCTATTGATCACGGTGTAAGAAAATATTTTTGTGTCTCAACCGACAAAGCAGCCAATCCGGTCAACATGATGGGTGCGAGCAAACGTATTATGGAGATGTTTTTGATGCAAAAATCGTTACAGATCAATATCTCAACCGCACGTTTTGCCAATGTTGCCTTTTCGGATGGTTCCTTGTTGTATGGTTTCAATCGGCGTATGGAAAAATTCCAGCCTCTTGTTGCACCTCATGATATTAAACGCTATTTCTTCACACCCCAAGAGAGTGGTGAACTCTGTTTGATGAGTTGTATTTTTGGTGAGAATCGTGATATTTTCTTTCCAAAACTGAGTGAGAAACTGCACTTGGTCTCTTTTGCGGATATTGCCGTAAAATATCTTGAGTCCAAAGGATATGAACCGTATGAGTGTCATGATGAAGATGAAGCACGTGCTTTAGCATTAACACTGCCCCAAAAGAGAAAGTGGCCCTGTCTCTTTACCTCAAGCGATACTACGGGGGAGAAAGACTTTGAAGAATTTTTTACGGAACATGAGACCCTTGACATGGAGCGTTTTAAAAATCTCGGTGTCATTGAAAACCCTGCCGACTTTGATGCGATACTTTTACAGGAGTTTGAAACTGTCGTTGCGGCACTCAAAGCTAAAAAATCATGGTCTAAAGAGGAGATTGTCACTCTTTTTTTCAAAATGATTCCCGACTTTGATCATCGAGAGACGGGAAAATACTTAGATGGGAAGATGTGATGTTTGAAGCAACGGCGGCATTTATTCGATCTACTTTTAATACGTCGGCGTTTATCCCCCTGCATGAGCCGTGTTTTATCGGCAATGAGAAACGCTACCTCAATGAATGCATTGACTCCACGTTTGTCTCATCGGTGGGTGCATTTGTTGATACGTTTGAAACCCGCATAGCAGAATATACCGGAGCTAAATATGCCATTGCAACCGTCAACGGCACCTCGGCATTGCATGTTTCACTACTTCTGGCCAATGTACAGCCCGGTGATGAGGTGATTACTCAGCCGTTGACATTTATTGCAACCTGTAATGCCATTAGCTACTGTAATGCCTCTCCCGTTTTTGTTGATGTTGACCGGGAAACTATGGGACTCTCGCCCCGGGCACTCAGAACATTTTTGGAAACACACTGTGTGCTTGAAGATGCTACATGTAAAAATAGAATAACCGGCAACATTATTAGAGCATGTGTACCGATGCATACCTTTGGACATCCCTGTCGAATGGATAAAATCAAAGCAATTTGTGATGCATACCATATTGTTTTGGTTGAGGATGCTGCTGAATCACTGGGAAGCTATTATCGTTCACAACATACGGGTACTTTTGGTGCGCTGGGAGCATTTAGTTTTAACGGTAACAAAATCATTACCGCCGGTGGCGGCGGTTGCATTGTTACGAATGATGCTACGCTCGCTTCCAAAGCCAGACACATCACCACTACGGCAAAAATACCGCACTCATGGGAATATACCCACGACATGATCGGCTATAATTACCGTATGCCCAATATTAATGCTGCCGTATTGGTTGCTCAGTTGGAATATTTAGATAGCTATATTGAAAACAAACGGCGGCTTGCACATGAGTATTGGAATTTTTTTGCTGAACATGATATGAATTTTGTTACAGAACCTGAAAAAAGCCGTTCAAATTACTGGCTCAATGCCATTGTACTAGAAAACAAACAGGAGCGTGACCACTTTTTAGAGGTTACCAACGCCCAAGGAGTGATGACCCGTCCCGTCTGGACACTGATGCATAAGCTCAAGATGTTTGAAAATGCCCAGTGCGGTACCTTGGAAAATGCCCAGTGGTTTGAAGAACGTGTTGTGAATATTCCAAGTAGTGTGAGACTCTAATGCTACAGATTGTTTTGATTGGCGGAGGAGGGCATTGCAGAGCGGTTATTGATGTGATTGAGCAAGAGGGTCGGTTTGAGATTGCCGGTATCATCGATCAGCCTGAACGGATCGGCTCAAGTGTCTTGGATTATGATATCATCGGCACTGATGCGCAACTCGAACGGTTCTCTCGAAACTATCGATATGCTCTTGTTACGGTTGGACAGATTGTATCACCCAAGGTGAGAGTAAACCTGTTTGAACAGGCTAAAAAAGCGGGTTTTATTCTACCGTGCATCGTTTCTCCTAGAGCCTATGTTTCACGATATGCAACTATTGGTGAGGGCACGGTGATTATGCATGATGCACTCATTAATGCCAATGTAGATATTGGTAACAACTGTATTATCAATACCAAAGCGCTGATTGAACATGACACGCGAATTGAAGCGCATTGTCATATTGCTACGGGATCCTTGATTAACGGTGGTGTTACGGTGAAGCAGGGCAGTTTTATTGGAAGTGGTGCCGTCAGTAAAGAGGGTATTACCATTGAAGAAAATAGTGTTATTAAAGCAGGGAGCGTTGTGAGATGAGTGTCTTTATTATTGCTGAGGCCGGTGTCAATCATAATGGTTCTGTGACATTGGCAAAGCAGCTTATTGATGTTGCAGCCGAGGCAGGAGCAGATGCTGTCAAATTTCAAACATTTCAAACCAAACAGCTGGTCTCCAGGAATGCTAAAAAGGCCGACTATCAACTAGAACATACCGATGTCGGTGAGTCACAGTTTGATATGATCAAAAAGCTTGAGTTGGATATTCAGACACATCGAGAGTTGATTGCTTACTGCCAAAAGAAGCGTATTATGTTTCTCTCTACACCATTTGATCATGAGAGCATTATAATGTTGCATGATCTCGCATTGCCCATTTTTAAAATTCCCAGTGGCGAGATTACCAATTTGCCCTATCTTCGAGCTATTGGAGCTTTGAAAAAAGAGGTCATTCTCTCTACGGGTATGGCGACGCTCGGAGAGATTGAGACGGCGCTCAATATTTTGGTTGATGCAGGAACATGTCTACATCACATTACCGTACTACATGCCAATACGATGTATCCAACACCGATGGAAGATGTCAACCTGCATGCCATGGTAACCATTGGAAAAGCTCTGAATGTGGCGTATGGCTACAGTGATCATACTTTAGGAATCGAGGTTGATATTGCCGCAGTGGCGCTTGGAGCAAGTGTGATAGAGAAGCATTTTACACTCGACAAAACGATGCCGGGTCCCGATCATAAGGCATCACTCGAACCTGATGAACTTAAAGCCATGGTACGATCCATCAGAAATATTGAGTATGCCCTGGGTGATGGTGTGAAAAAACCAAGCAGAAGTGAACTGCCGAATAGAGCCGTTGCCCGAAAATCGATTGTGGCGAATCGACCCATTGCCAAAGGGGAGTGCTTCAGTGAGGAAAATCTTGCCGTAAAACGTCCTGGAACCGGAATGAGTCCGATGCGCTGGGATGAAATTATTGGAACCGATGCCAGTAGAAATTATGAGGTGGATGAGCTGATATGAGAACGATATGTGCCGTTACTGGAACCCGTGCGGAATATGGTCTATTGTATCCTATTTTAAAAAAGATTCAAGCTTCCAATGCCCTTGAATTGCAGCTCATTGCTACGACCATGCATCTTTCACCTGAATTTGGATTGACCTATAAGCAGATCGAAGCAGACGGTTTTAGTATTGACGATACCATCGAGAATCTTATAGCATCAGACTCTAAAAAGGCTATGGCAAAATCAACGGCATTGGCAACACTGCTGCTCTCAGATAGCTTTGAACGTCTTAAACCCGATGTTGTTTTGCTGCTTGGAGATCGTTATGAGACCCTTGCCGCGGCGACATGCGCACTCTTAATGAATATTCCCATTGCCCATATTCATGGCGGTGAAATTACAGAAGGTGCGGTGGATGAGCAGATACGTCATGCCATTACCAAAATGAGCTATTTGCATTTTACGGCAACAAATGCATACAAAGAGCGTATCATTCAGATGGGGGAATCACCGCAGCGCGTCTTTTGCAGCGGTGCTCCGGGTATTGACAATATTATTGCTCTGGAGTTACTTGAGCGAGCCGAACTCGAAGCGTATCTCGACTGGAACTTCGGAGATTCGAGTGCACTATTGACGTATCATAGCCAAACACTACATCCTGTTGCCATACAAAACGAGATGGAACGGATCTTTCAAGTATTGGAGGCTTCTGATTTACATGTACTCTTTACCTATGCCAACAGTGATGCGGGTGGTAGTACGATTAACCGCATGATAGAGACATTTTGTCATAGCAATACTACCAAATACAAAGTTGTTAAAAGTTTGGGTCAACACCGATACTTGAGTGCGATGCATAGTGTTGACCTGATAATCGGAAACAGCTCCAGCGGGATTATAGAAGCGGCAAGTTTTCACAAACCGGTGGTCAACATAGGAAATCGTCAACTCGGACGACTGCAAAGTGGTAACGTTATTGACTGTGAAACTGAAACGCTCGAACGTGCCATCCATGAGGCCCGTTCGGAGGTATTTAAATTGAAATGTAAGACTATTACCAATATTTACGGTCAGGGTAATGCTGCAGCGTTTATTGTCGATGTACTAGAGAGAGAGCCGCTCGATATTGTAAAAAAATTTGTAGACAGAAAGAGTGATATATGAATGATATTACCAATATCCGACTAAAGGAGTCTTCGACTATTAAAGAAGCTTTGGCCATTATTGACAGTGGTGCGGTAAAAATTGCTGTAGTGGTTGATGAGGACAATACCTTGTTGGGGACGTTGACGGATGGAGATATTCGGCGTGCCATTCTCAAGGGTAAAGGTATTGACGATACCATTGAGGCGATCTATTTTACGTCACCTACCGTGGTGAGTGTGAATGCAAGCAAAGAGGAAGTTATTAACATCTGTACGGCTAAAAAGATCCATCAGGTTCCTATTGTCGATGAGCATTTTAAGGTTGTAGGTATTGATCTTCTTGATGAACTGCTCAAACCCAAAATTCGAACCAATTCGGTGGTGTTGATGGTAGGGGGGTTGGGTACCCGACTTCGACCCCTGACTCAAACCACTCCCAAACCGATGCTTCATGTCGGTGGTAGACCAATTTTACAGACCATTGTCGAGAAATTTGTTGCATACGGATTTGTCAATATTGTAATGTGTGTGGGTTATAAATCTAATATTATTCAAGATTATTTTGGTGATGGTACACAATTTGGTGCCAACATCGAGTATGTTGTGGAGCAAAAACGTATGGGAACTGCCGGTGCTCTGAGTCTACTGCACAACAGACCTCGGGAACCTTTTTTTGTGATGAATGGAGACCTGCTTACTAACGTCAATTTTGAACACCTTTTGGAGTTTCATGAGAGTAACCGCGCCATAGCCAGCATGTGTGTACGTGAGTACGATTTTCAAGTTCCCTATGGTGTTGTCAGTATTGAGGAGGGAAATATTCTCTCAATAGAGGAAAAACCCATTCATAAATTTTTTGTCAGTGCCGGTATTTACATGTTGGATCCAGAGTGCATTGATCGGATTCCCAATGATGAATTTTATGATATGCCGACACTATTTGAGGTATTGATTGCAGAACAAAAAAAGAGTGTCTCCTTCCCACTTCGAGAATATTGGCTTGATATTGGGCGCATTGAGGAGTATGAAAAAGCCAATGCCGAGTATCATAAAGTTTTCTGATGTATAAAGGCAAATCCTTTTTCGCTTTGATTCCCGCACGTGGTGGGAGTAAACGTTTACCGAAAAAAAATCTTTTAGAACTCGGTGGTAAACCGCTGCTTGCTTGGACCATTGAAGCCGGACTGAAAAGTCACTATATTGATGCGGTATGTGTTAGCAGTGATGATGATGCCATATTGACGTTGGCAGAGGGATATGGTATTGATACCATCAGGCGACCGGAATGTTTGGCGGGTGATACCATTGATACATTTGATGTGGTTGCCCATGCCTTGGAGCAGTCTGCTATGCAGTATGATTATATTGTACTGTTGCAGCCGACCTCACCACTGCGTGAAGCACATCACATTGATGCGGCGATTGAACAGTTACACCGACACGGTGCTGATGCGGTTGTGTCGGTATGTGAAATGGAACACTCTCCACTATGGAGCAATACCTTGCCTGAAAATGACAGTATGGAAGGGTTTTTGGACGAGAGGTTTTCTCACAGACGTTCGCAGGAGTTGCCGACTTATTACCGACTCAATGGTGCTATCTATATTTGCAATACCGTACAACTTTTGCAGCAGAAGCGTTTTCTCATTGCGCGCAATATTGTTGCTTACCGAATGTCTCGAAAGGTCTCTGTTGATATTGATGAGGCGTTGGACTTTCAGTTTGCCGAATTTTTACTTCAGACTTCGACTACAGTTTAGGCAGTATTGACTCCTTTTTTTTCGGAGGATTCTTTAATTTGTTGAAGCTGCCACCAGACAAAAATGGCGAGTAAAAAAGGTTCAAAACGGGCCGCATAGCTGTTGAGTAAAGAGGCTGTATTGAAAATAAACTCTTTAGGAAGATAGAAACGATTAAGATAAAAGTGCATCAACGATGAACTTTCGGCAGACTGGATGAGTGTGGAGAGTGCAATAGCATAGAGGGTGACACAATGCAAAAGAAACAGTAGTAACATACTTTTTGCAATTAAGGCAACTTTTTTTGGACGGGGTGCACGAAAGGAGAAGGCCAAGGCAAGCAGTAATGAGAGGGTCATGGGGACATTGAACGTGATCGAGCTAGTGTCCAGCATGATATTGGCATCAATGACACGGAGTTGATTTCGAAAATCCTTAATGGGTGTGCTGTTTCGAATATGAAACTGAATCTCTGAACCGTTAATATTGGTTTGGGTAATATTTAGCTCATATTTGAGCGCGGCTATGTGAAAGACAATATTGCTTAGGGCATGGTTGTACGCATTGTTTATCTGAAGCCATAAGGGCAATACGAGTGAAAAGCTCACCAGAAAGTAGAGAAAAATAGCGAAAATCTTATTGTGAAGCAGCTGTTTCATCGGTGACATACTGTAAATAGAGAAGAAATACGACAAAGGCAATAACAATCATAATACTTTGAGTGATGTACTCATGCATCAGATCAAATATATTTCGGTGATATTCCAAAACCCATGCCAGTAGCGCAATGCGCATGAGGTTAAAAACCTGGAGTAGAGTTGCGCCAAAAATAATACCCCATATCCGCCGGTTCCATGGTGCCGGAAAGGCAAGTACGGCAGCACAGTAGAGTAAAATAGCTTCTAAGCCGTTGCAACCGAATTTGACTTCCATGATTGCACTATCAAGGTGTAAGAACGCGCCCTCCGCAGTGACATTAATACCTAAGAGTTCAATGAGATGGGTACTAAGCCAAACGACGCTTCCGGTATATAAAGCATCAAGATTCAAAAAATTCTTTGCGCCCTCATACTCCATAATCATGAAAGCAAGCAGCATGTAGACAATATACAAGAGAATAAATTTTTTAATAGAATTATGTGCCATATTAGAGAGGTCGTGGCTTGTGTATGTAGTGTAATGACAACCAAAATAACATCAGTACCAACAAGAAGGATGCGGCATCAACGAAGAGGGGCACGGCGACTGCACCGAGCTGAATATTGTCATATAGAGTGATATATGCAAACTGAACACGTGTTGCCACACCCTCAAAAGGAATAACAATATGCTCCCACGCATTGGGAACACCGGGAGTGGGCGGCAGTGTTACCGAGGCTAAAACCGTACCTTCTGCATCATAAATTACAATAGGAGAGCTGTTTTTTGCGGAATAGAAAAAAGACAGTGCATCGCTAAAGCCTGAAGGTTTGTACATGTAAAACGGTGAGGTCAGTGAAAAAATAATGGTTTGAGAAGAAGGTTCGTTAGAGAATTCATGATCGGTATGATTGTAAGCACCGACATTGCTTTCAAAAGTTACGCCATAAGTAGACTCATAATAATCGGCGACGGGTGAGGGTGTAGCGTGTATACCATCAAAATTAAGCAGTACTGCAGAACTCTGTGTTTGGAGTAATGTAAAAAAAAATATATATGATATCAGTAATGGTTTCATGTATGCCAGTTTCGTGAATTTATATGGTTATGTTTGATTATAATAAAAAAAGCGTTACTGCTCTCTTAATGAGGGCTTATTTTTCTTTTTTTTGCCGAAGTATAAAAAAAAACAGTACTAAAATACCAAGTAACACCAGAAGTTTGGTGCCCTCTGTCGAAAAGTCATCCATCAATTGCTCCGATAATATAT
>JALUJE010000127.1 GCA_027057185.1 Helicobacteraceae bacterium
TATACGGCTCCAATGTATCCTCATCAATGGCAATATCACATGCCCAATACTCCGCTTTTGCGGCTTTAGATGCTTTTACCGCTAACTCAAGAGCATTCATGGGAACATTGTCGTAACTCATAGACCCGCCTTGGGAGGTGTTAGTAATCCATTCCCCATCTCCTGAATAGCGCCAAAATGCGCACACGGGCTTATGACCAACCAACATCACCCGAATATCACCGGAATCTTTAAGTTTAATAGCATCTTGAATATACATCGGTAGATATCTTTTCGTGTCAAAAAGTGCTTTTGCTTCAGCATAGCTATCTACCTTATGTACAAAATAGCCACCGTAATTTGAAGGGCCATAAGAGCGTTTTACAATTTTTGGATACTGGGCTGTTTTTAAATACTCATATCCTTTGGCTGTATCATAAAAGATTTCCGTATGCGGATCCTGAAGGGAATATTTCTGACAAAACAGTGTTACATTTTCTTTCGATTTATTGGAAAACTGAGTCTCTATCGAGGGAAGAAAACGTACACCCGGAAGAGCTGCAGCAATCTCTTTAAACGTTTCATATGCCGTAGCAGGAATATTTCCCACCAATACATCAATATTTTTACGCCGCACCTCATTAATAAAGCGTGTTTTATCATTGCCCCAATGATAGGTCACCGTCTCAATCGCATCAGGCCAACCTTTAAAATTACTACGGTCAAAAAAACGTAAGACATAATCTAAATATAACAGTCCGATTTTCGGCAAGCATCGTTTACTCATCTCTTCTCCTCTAATGTCTAGTTGTGTGTTTTTCGATCAATCATCTCCACAAGCAGATCAATCTTTTTCTCATTAAAATTGAGTCCCATATTCTCTTGTTCGGGTGTGGCAAAAGCGGGAATGCCATTGACTTCTAGTACCACATATTCTTCACGTTCGGTATCGTACAGAATATCCACCCCGGCAATATCCATTCCCAGTGCCCTAGAAGCCCGTTTGGCAATATTCACTACCTCATCATTCGCTTCGCGCATGATCACGCTACCACCGGCTGTTACATTCGTTCGCCAATCTCTACTACTGGCTCTACGACCGTAGCAGCCGACAAACTTTCCATCGACAATATCAACACGAAAATCGGAAAAATCATTGGTAATAAAACGTTCCACATAGATATTTCGAATATTCGTCTGATTGATAAACGGCATCAGCATATTGAACTTATCATGCGTATCAATCAGCGCCATACCGGCACCACCCCAGCCATCAATGGGTTTAAACACCATTTTTCCCCACTCATCAAGCTTGTCAAAAAGACCCTCATGACGCTCTCTATGGCAGATAAAGAAGTCAGATGTTACAATCCCCGACTGCGAAAGAATCATGTTCGAGCGAAACTTGTCTTCTGAAAGTTCAAATGCTTTAAAACTGTTAATTGTGGGAATAAAATCATTAATAACCTCATACATGTAAACCTGTCCCACCGTCTGTTCTCCGGCATTATACGAGAAAAAAAGATCCAGATCAAGCACATTGACACCATTACAGATAATCGCACGGTTCTGAGCTTCGGCAAAACGAAGATCCAATCCCTGAATCACATCAATATCCCGTGCTTTAAGCTTAGCCTCTATCTGCTGTGCAATTCGATCACCGCCGCTATTGGTGTACATCCACATTCCAATTTTACGACTCATGCTCACTCCTTTTTAAAAACTTTTGTGTATCACAAAGTGTCGAAATATATGCTCACTTAATGCTATGCGCTCTTCAAAGCTGGCTTTATTCGCCCGCTCATGTAATGTGTGATCCCCATCACCAAAAGGTCCGAGTCCGTCCAAAGTCACGACACCGTGAGAACTCAAAATATTGGCATCACTGACACCGCCGCGCTCTTGAGTCTTCAGGCGTTGTCCGGTAATGCGTTCTATTGCCGCTACCAAAGCAAATACAGTATCTGCGGGCTGCATCACATCTCGCTGAATCCCACCACTCAATGCTGCCGTTGTCCCAGGAACGTATGAAGTCGCCACAATGGTATGTATTGCGTTTAAGACACGGTCTCGTTCCTGAGTACTTTTATAACGCAATTCGAATGTTAGATGGGCATGGGGTGAGATTGTATTGGCGCCGATACCTCCCTCAATTTTTCCGACATTAAGCGTGGTTCCTTGCTCGAGATCACTCAATGCTACGAGATGTTGCAGTTTATAAGAGGCTTCCAGATTAGCATCAATACCCTCACGGTAATGGTTACCTGCATGTGCTGCAGTACCGGTAATATCAATCGAAAAGGTACCGACTCCTTTTCTTCCGACGACCACTTCACCTTCGGCTCCAGCAGCTTCATACACCAAACAGTAGTCATACTCTGGCGCTAGTGATGCACTGATATATTTTGAATCGTCACTCCCTGTTTCTTCATCACTCACCAGCAAAATATCAATATTCTCAATCGCATATTCATCGTTGTTGAGTCGACGTAGCGCCTCAAGCATGACGATATTGCCTCCTTTCATATCACACACTCCTGGACCATATACCCATTCGTGATCTTCGCGATACTCCTCAAACGTATTGAGAGGAAATACCGTATCCAGATGACCTAACAAGAGAAGTTTTTTTCCTGCTCTCTGTGGCGATCGATAGTGTCGATGTTCTCCAATAAGTTCACGAAAAAATACGGTTTTTGTTAGTCCCAATTCTTCAAACCAGATATCGAATTGCTGCGCCACGGCATCGACACCCCGTTTATTTTTAGTGTACGAGTTCATGGTAACAATGGTTTTAAGGTCATCTAAATAGCTCACGTATACTCGCTTTAGAAAAATTGATGGTAAGGGCGCTATTATATAAAAGGTTAGTTTAAACTAAGGAATTAAAAAGGGGAAAAAGAGTGCTTTATTCAGAAATAATGTCTGAAAAGAGACTTAGAAATTATTTTCTAAGCTCTTTAATACGGGCTTGTTCACCGGCAAGATCTCGAAGATAGTACTGTTTAGCACGGCGGACACGTACACGACGAATCACTTTAATCTCATTGATACTGTCACTGTAAATCGGGAAAATACGTTCAATCCCCACACCGTTAGCACCAATTTTACGTACCATGACGGTTTTTCCGGTTCCTTCACCACGAATGGCAATACAGACTCCTTCATAGTCTTGAACCCGCGTTTTGTCACCCTCTTTAATGGTGACGGCCAAACGTACCGTATCACCCGCGCGAAAATCAGGGATGTTCTTACTAGCAATTTGTGCATTTTCGAAATTTTCAATATATTTATTTCTCATACAGCTTCCTTTTTTGTTCAGTTATCAGTCTTTTAGGTCTGAAAAATTTCGTCTTACATTCAGACAGCCCGATTTTTAGTGCCGAAATTCTACTATGATTTCCCTTTAAATATTCTGATGGGGTACTTAAACCTCTAAAATGTTGCGGCTTTGTAAAACTCGGTGCTTCTAAAAGATGCGTCTCAAAACTCTCGGTATCTAAAGAG
>JALUJE010000128.1 GCA_027057185.1 Helicobacteraceae bacterium
CTGTTTAACAAACAAAAAGAGCAGGAGACACGAGGCAATAGCAAAAAAATTCAGCCGATTGTTGTCCGAACTTCCAACGTCGCTCAAGAGTTAATGAAAGTCTCTTCAAGTCATAAAATACCCGTTACTGCATTAGATTTTCGATTGTTGAGTACACAAACGTTTACCCGATTAAATGTTGAGGGTAAGGAAGAGGAATTTGAAGAGATTGGTTCTGATGAACTGCGAGATCTCCATAAAGAGACCTTGTTGCATAATGAACTGTTTGAGATTAAGCAGGTTTATGAGATTGAGATATTTTCCAAAAGTAACGATGATGACAAGCTTGCCAATCTACATATGTCCGTGGGTGCCAATGCCACATTGACCAAAGTTTATGTGACCATCAAGGCGGGTTCGTTTGTTAGCTATGACGAGACGCTAGAGCATGATTTGATTGCTGCTATTGCCAAACGGAAACTCCGTGCCAATCTGACGATAGATATTTTTGATCAGGTGATGTACAAAGAGTTGAGCCATTTTATGGCAAAAATCAGGGTGGCGGGAGAATATGTTTTTGAACAGAAACAGGTGTTTCTAATTTCTGAGGGCATTGAACCGGTACCGACGGTAAATGATGCCCTTATATTACATTATGAAAAAAATCGTGACCAAGAAGATAGTGAAGATCGTGTGGATTACTCAAAGCGTGGTTATCTCAAAAGTGTCACTGAAGAAGAGATGCTTATAGAGTATATTAAGCCCAAGCTGGGTGAGAGTGGACGTAACTGCAGCGGGCTGTTTTTAAAACCGAAAGAGCCAATTGTCAAGCATGAACCGACTTTTAATGTGACCGATAAGATTCGGGTCGTCGTTGGTGATGACAACATCACCTATATTGCTAAAGTTGGCGGTTATGTGACATTTGAGAACAATACGTACGATATTCGGCAGGAGGTTGAGATTGGCGAAATAAGCTTTAAAACGACCGGCTCCATTGAGAGTACCCTGGATGCCGATGTCTCCATTAATGTTAAAGAGAGTGATACGTTAAAAGATGCCATTGGTATGGGAATGGAAGTCGAAGTCAATGAGATCAACGTTGAAGGGAATGTCGGCCCCAATGCGGTAGTGCGTGCCAACAAAGCAGTTATTGAAGGGCAGACGCATAAAAGTTCTAAAATTTACGCCAATACGGTTCATATTAACATTCACAAAGGGTTTGTTCGTGGAGATGATGTACGTATTACCCGGCTTGAACATGGCAGTGTCGAAGCGCGTAAAGTACAGGTCTCGCAAATGATGGGCGGCAGAATCATTGCTCATGAGGTTGACATTGAACTGTTGTCCTCCCATGCGACCATTGAAGCAGTGCATCGGATTGAAATCAAAAGTCTCAACGGTGAAGAGAACAAGCTGATTATTGATCCGGTGGTAATGAAAGAGATTACCGAACTCTTAGAAGGTAGTGAAGAGCAGATGGAGGAGGCGCGAGGACATATTGCAGAGGTGGAGCGTGAACGTGAAGAGTATCGCCGTCGTATTCATGAGAGCAAACACGCCTTTAACGAGATTAAAAAACGTCTGCTTCAGTATCGGAACAAGGGAATTAAGATGCCCGCACAGTTCGTTAAAAAGTATAAAGAATTTCAGGAAATGTATGAGTATTATGAGTCACTCAAAGTGGAGTTGCAAGAGAAGAAAAACCGTTACGATATGCTGGCGCAACAACATAAATCCTTTCAACATGATATTTTTGATGCCCGTATTATTAATCGTGACCGTTGGCATGGGCACAATGAGATCACCTTTCGATTGATTGAACCAAAAATCGAGGTCAATTTTTTACCGCCGAGTGCAACAAAAATGGAATATCTTGCATTGATGAAAGATGAGAATGATGAATATTATATTAAGGCGGTGGATATATGATTGTAGGTATTGAAGGGGATGTGACCTTTAAAGGTCCCAATGTTGTGCATCTAAATGTCCGGGGAATTATTTATGAAATATTTGTTTCGTTACAGACCTATGCGGCGCTGAATGAGCCGACAACCCGCCTGCATACGTCACATATTATTCGTGAAGATGCGCAACTGCTCTACGGCTTTAAAGAGCTTGGTGAAAAAGTACTTTTTACCCGACTCATTAAAATTAGCGGTGTCGGTCCTAAGGTGGCTATGGCGATCTGCTCGACGTTTACCACGGCACAGTTTGCCGCTGTTATAGCTTCAAATGATATTGCCGGTCTCAAAAAGGTACCGGGCATCGGACCTAAAAGTGCCGGACGTATTTTAGTAGAGTTGAACGGCTTTGATGCAGAGCTGGTCGGTTCAAGCAGTAGCAGCTCCAGTGCTGCGAGTGATGCAACGCTTGCATTGGAATCTTTAGGCTTTAAAAAAGAATCTATTGCTTCGGCATTGGCATCATGCCAAAGTCACGATACCGCCTCTCTGGTTAAAGAGGCACTGAAAAAATTACAAACACTTTAAGAAGGAAACAGTTGAAATTAGCACTATTATTTGGCGGCCAGAGTTTTGAACATGAGATTAGCATTGTGAGTGCCGTGACACTCAAAGAGAAGCTACGTCATTTTACCTTGACCTATATTTTTTGTGATCAGGATCATACCCTTTACTCGATTGGGTCTGACAAGATGACAGCACAGACATTCTCCAGTGGCGCGTATCGTAACGAGCCGACGCTTACGCTGGTTTCAGGTGGTTTTAAGCGAAAGAAACGTTTTGGCAGTGAAATGCTGCAGATGCCCATACTGAATCTTATTCACGGAGCTGATGGTGAAGATGGGACTCTGGCTGGAGTATTGGATTTTTACAAAATTCCCTATATTGGACCGCGCCGTGAAGCATCGGTATTTAGTTTTGACAAGCGATATACCAAATATCTGGCCCGTGCAATCGGTGTAAAGGTATTGGATTTTGAAATATTACATAAAACGTGCAGCCGCAACGTCACTATGGACTATCCGTTTATTATCAAACCTTCACGTTTAGGTAGTTCTATTGGAGTGAGTGTAGTCAAAAATTCCGAAGAGCTTGATTATGCCTTGGATGTGGCATTTGAATTTGATGAGAGTGTCATTGTCGAGCCATTTATTGAAGGGGTGCGGGAGTACAATCTTGCCGGATTTTATGCGAATGATGTGATGCACTACTCTATTGTTGAAGAGCCGCAAAAAAGTGAGTTTCTGGATTTTGACAAAAAATATCTGGACTTTTCCCGATCGGCAACGGTCAATGAGGCCGTGTTGGATGATGCTACGGTGGATGCGCTGCAACAAAATTTTCAGACCATTTACAGTGGCTTGTTTGAGGGGGCATTGATTCGTTGTGATTTTTTTCTTATTGACCATGAGGTTTATCTCAACGAGATCAATCCTGTCCCCGGCTCCATGGCCAATTATCTCTTCGACGATTTTGAAGGGACGATCGAGCGCCTGAGCCGTCATCTCCCCGCCGAACCCAACATTGT
>JALUJE010000129.1 GCA_027057185.1 Helicobacteraceae bacterium
GATTAACACGCTCCTCACTTACCAAAGAGACGGTATCTCCAAGAATCAGATCTGCCGTAATTTCAGGAAGATCATCAAGCGCACTCTGTATGGGAGCAATATTTTTCCAGCCCATCCATTGACTCCTCTCTTTTCGAATAAAATCTAAGTCCACATTACCCCCAATTTTGTTAAAATACCTTATGAAGTGTCTAATTATAATATTATTATCGCTCACATTGTATGCCGATGCTAATATTTCTGATAATGATCTTGTCAATTATGAACAGTACCATCACGATATTACCGATTTTTTGCATCAATATTCTGAAACTATTGACCAATTCCTTTCTGATACCAACAGCAGTTATAAGTATGAAGATAATAGCAAAAAGACTTCACTCGACCTCTCTCCTTTTATGGTATTTGAAGACCATCGTGATGCCGAGTATCGTTTTAAAGTACGCATATCTCTTAAATTGCCAAGAACGTCCAAAAAACTGCAACTCTCTTTTGAAGATTTTAGCAATAGCGATTCTGTTGATGACAGCGGAAATGTTGCCAATCTTCCAATACAGAGCAATTATCTTTTGGGGTTAGAATACTTTTCTTATGATAGAAAACTGGTGAATGTCAACATGACTGCCGGTCTTAAAATCAACAACTCAACACTCGATGCCTATGTGGGTCTTACACTGCGAAAGCAACTCTATATCAATACCTGGCACCTGACAATTCTTAATCGTTTTAAATATTTTCTTAATTATCGTACAGACAATCGTTTTGAGATCAATGTCGGTTATTTTATAAATGGAACCACCAAGCTTCAGCTGCTCAATAGTTATCGGTATCGGGATGAAACATATACAAACGAACTGACTCATACCATTCGAGTACATAAGTTAATCTCCGAACGAAAAAACATTTATAGCGATATAATACTGTATAAACTAAAAGATCAAACACAGGCATTTCACATTGCTTACTACAAGGTCGGTTTTCACTATCACAATACTTTTTACAAAAAATGGCTTTATTATGAAGCAGCACCCTCATTGATGTTTCGTTCAGAAAACCGATACAAACCAACCGCACGTATTTTTTTAAGTATGGGCATCTTGTTTGGGATGAATTCTCGACACAATACCAATAGATTTTACTCTAATTATTAACATGCTAGAATGCGATAATTTGAGTGAAGGAAGTCTATGCGTTTAGAAAAAAAAGCAACGGTCGTATCCATGGCTACAGCGACACTTTTAGTGATAATGAAGATGGTAATAGGCATGATGAGCGGTTCGGTTGCCGTGCTTGCTTCTGCTATTGATTCGTTGCTCGATCTCTCTGTTTCCATGTTTAACTTTTTTGCTCTGCATAACTCCGAAAAAGAAGCAGACGACCGGTTCAACTTTGGGCGTAGCAAAATTGAACCGTTGGCATCCGTCATTGAAGGTACTATTATCTCACTATCGGGGCTTTTTATTTTATATGAGGCATTGGTTAAAATTATCCATGCTCGTGAAACAGAATATTTAAACAGCTCAATCATTGTCATGGTTATCTCAATACTCATTACGGCTGCTTTAGTGACGTACTTAAACTATGTAGCTAAAAAAACTGGCAATATGGTTATACGTGCCGATGCCTTGCACTACAAAACCGACCTTTTTACCAATGCGGCAATTTTATTGGCACTAGTACTCATCTCTTTTACCTCTTACGGTATTATTGATCCACTTCTGGGTATTGCCATTGCTTTTTACATGATCTATTCAGCCTATCCTATTATTAAAGAGGGCGTGCTCATGCTGCTTGATGTTGCACTGGACCAAGAAGATGTTGAGAAAATCAAAACGCTACTCGAACATGAAAATCGCATTAGCGACTATCATTTTTTAAAAACCCGTATTTCCGGACCCGATATCTTTATTTCGGTGCATATTGTCTTTAATGTCAGCATCTCACTATATGATGCCCACCTCGTCAGTGATGATATTGAGCGTCAATTCAAGGAGCTCTTTCCCGACAAAGAGGTACATTCCATCATTCATCTTGACCCATATGACGATTCAGAAATCAATGAAGATGAACACTAAAAGTTGGCAAGTGAAAATGCGACACGTTCATGGACACTCAAGCCCCCTTTTTGTTCATCTATAAGATTGAATCGTGGAATTTCACCCTGATCATTCGCAATCTGTATGGCAAGACCCGGACGTGCATTGAGCTCTAAAATCAAAGGACCCAACTGTTTATCAAGCACAATATCAACACCCAGATAACCCAGGTTGGTAATATCGTAGCAGGATGCTGCCAGATGTAAAATACGTTCCCAGTGCGGTACCTTCAAGCTTGAAAAATCGTGCTTGGTATCGGGATGATGCACCACAGGACGATCATATTGTACGGCATTGAGTGCTCGACCACTCTTCATATCAATCCCCACACCGATGGCACCTTGATGTAAATTGGCTTTACCGTCACTCATCGACGTAGAGCAGCGCAGCATCGCCATAGCAGGAAAGCCCTTATATAACACGACCCGTATATCGGGTACGCCTTCAAAACTGTAGTGTTGAAAGATGGGATCAAACTCTACTAGACACTCAATCATTGCCACATCATTTTTACCACCCAAAGAGTAGAGACCGCTTAAAATATTGGAGATATGATGGTGTACATCTTCAAGCGTAATATGTTCACCATTGGGTTTTTCAAAATGATCACCGTCTCGATGAACAATGACCAAAATCCCTTTACCGCCACTTCCTTGTGCCGGCTTTACTACAAATGTATTTAGGTGCTCAAAACGTTGGTGCAGCTTTTTGAGTTCTGATTGATTTTTAATGATATCAAGCAGTTTTGGAACTGCAATACCTGCCGCTTCAGCAATACGTTTGGTTTTCAGCTTGTTGTCAACCAGGGGAAAATTTTTTCGGTCATTAAGCTGCCCGATATATTCGACATTTCGTCGATTCATTCCTAAAATACCGCGGCGTTTTAACGCAAAAGGATTGGCAAAAAACATATTACACTCATACCATCGACTTGAAACGAATGAGTTCACTCAATCGGTAGCCGCTGTAGGTTCCTAGAACAATAATAATTGCCAATACAACAAAGAGTAGTTCAGGAAAATTAAACGTCAAGTGTCCTATTAATGTGTTACTCATGGCAAAATATGCCAAGGTAGCAACAAAGAGTGACCCTCCCCCTTGAATAAAGACCTCTTTTGCCCCCTCCTCTTCCCAGAGTATAGACATACGTTCAATAGTCCATGCCAAAATAATCATGGGAAAAAATGTAATACTCAACACCTCGTTAAGCCCTAGCTTATAACTTAAAATACTCATCACCGACATGATGGCAATAACAACAATCACCACCGCAGAGATCCTCGCAACAAGCAGTAGATTCATATGAGAGAGATACGAACGAATAATCAGTCCTACGCCGACAATAACAATAAACATAATAAGAC
>JALUJE010000130.1 GCA_027057185.1 Helicobacteraceae bacterium
GAATAGAACGGCGTCACTCTATTTTAAATGAAGACAATCAGTAAGAGTGTCCTGATTTACATGTAATTTATAAGGAGAGTGTGATACCGACCGGGCAGTGGTCAGACCCCATAATATCATCTAAAATGAATGCATCTTCAAGATACTCACACAAATCTTCTGAGATGAAAACATAGTCAATTCTCCAACCCACATTTTTGGTACGGGCGCCGGCACGATAGCTCCACCAGCTGTAACGCTCTTGCACATCCCCGTGAACGTATCGGAACGTATCGACATACCCATGCTCAATGAGAGCATCTATCCAGGCTCGCTCTATGGGTAGAAACCCTGAAGTAGCGGCATTGGCTTTAGGGTGTGTCAGATCAATCTCTTTATGTGCCGTATTGACATCCCCGCAGATGACAATAGATTTTCCTGCATCTCTTAAGTGATTGCAGTGTGCTAAAAAGTCATCATAAAATTTTAGTTTGTGGGCAAGCCGCTCTTCATTTTTTTGCCCATTGGGAAAGTAGACCCCCAAAAGGACAACATCGTCATAGTGTTGTTCAATGATACGTCCTTCATGAGTGCTGTCTATGTCGGGGCAGGTGGAGACGATGTCGGGTGCTATGGAGGAGTAGATCATTGTTCCAGAATAGCCTTTTTTTTCAGCGTTGTTAACGTACGTATAGGGCATATGATGCGTAAAAAGGTTCTCTGGGATTTGCTCAGGATGCGCTTTAATCTCCTGAAGACATAACACATCAGGCTGATATTTATTAATCCATCTTAGGGCATTTTTTTTGGAAATGGCACGAATGCCGTTAACATTCCATGAAATTATAGTCATTAAAGAAACCTAATAAGAAGTCTCCCTAGCAGGGGAGTCGGCATTGAACCCTCAGATAAACGTAACGTCAGAGACGTGATGTTTCAGACCCAGCTCATCGCTAGTACACCCTAGTGCAAGACCCAACATTTGTTGCATATGTAACACCGGCATTTTGACGTCACGACCAACCGCATGAGAGGCGTGGTCATATTGCGTATCGAGTTTAAGGTGACAGAGTGGACATGGCGTAACCATCCAGTCTGCATTTTGATCCAGTGCTCCCATCAGTGCTTTCCCCGTTAGACGTGCCGCAGTATTAGGTGATTGGAGTTCGGCATGAAAACCGCAACATTTGTTTTTTTCATTATAGTCTACATTTTCTCCACCACAGGCAATAATAAGATCATCAAGTGATGTCGGATTGTACGGATTGTCACCACCGGCAAGTTCTGAGGGACGAATATTGTGACAGCCGTAAAATGGTGCAATATTAAACTGATTCAGTGGCTTAACAACCATTTCTTGAATTTTGTCCAGACCAAAATCATCAATAATAGCATATAAAAAATGGGTAATTTCAGATTCACCTTTATACTCTAAACCTACCTCCGCCAGTTTTTCGTTAACACGTGCTTTCAGGTTCTCATCACTATCGAGACGGTGTTTGGTCATGGCGGTATTGAGTTGACAGGTGTTGCAGATGGTTACCATCGTCAAACCGCGAGACTCGGCGTAACAGATGTTACGGGCATTAAGTACCAGTGATAAAAAGTCGTCATAATCTTGTAGGTGAGAGGCACCGCAACATGAAGCCTCTGTAAGCTCAATAAGCTCTATTCCCAATTTATCGGCAACAGCATAAGTTGACATGAGTTGCTCGGGCGTACTCTCTTTGGCTGTACATCCTGTAAACAGTGCATATTTTAATTTTTCCACGTCAACACTCCTAAAATTTTACTGTCGAAGAGATTTTTACAAGTTTTTTAATCTCATCGAGTTTATCTGATTGGGGCATATTCCAAGGTAGTACGATCTTACCCTTTTTATACATCTTGATGGCAACGGGTACATGCTTGAGAACACCGAAGTTGCCTTCAGAGTAGCGTACCAGCTCTCCTTCATCAAGAAGACCGTGCTTTTTTATGGAGTGGGCAAAACCAACGGCATGACGGACGGCGACGTTGTTAGGGGCACGTTTATATTCAAAGGCCTGATTGTGAAGTTTCGTAATTTTTTCAATCGGATTGACCTCTTTAGGACAGACCTCGGCACACTCAAAACATTTAACACAGTCCCAAATGCCCGCACCCATCTGATTGACAATATCCAGACGCTCTAGGGTATCTTCATCACGCACATCGGCATTAAAGCGGTATGCTGCCGCAAAAGCAGCCGGACCGAAAAAGTCATTGTTCTCTTCAATGGCAGGACAGGAGTAGTGGCACAGACCGCATTGTATACACAGGTCGGCTTCTAGTAGTGCATCTGCTTGCTCGGGAGTCACTAGAGACTCTTGTTTGGGGTGTTCGTCAATGTCACTGACAAGGTAGGGCTTAACGGCATCGTGTTTTTTCCAGAAATCCGCTTTATCGACAATCATATCTTTAACGGCACGTTTCACGCTGACAGGTTCAATAGTCAGTTCGGTTCCGAACGCTTCAATGATGTCATTCATACGCTCTTTACAGGCGAGAACACCTTTTCCGTTTACTTTGACGGCACAAGCACCACAGATACCGTGACGACAGCTTCTTCGGTAGCTGAAACTACCGTCAAATTCCCATTTGATACGATTTAAGATATCAAGAACCACCTCTTCGGACGTCACCTCCATCTGATACTCTTTGTATGTCGGGAGGTAGTCGGTTTCAGTGTTGAATCGGAACACTTTAAAAGTAATTGTTTGTGTTGTAATACTCGTCATTGAGTGCTCCTTTAGTATGTTCTTTCTTTAAGTTCATGTTTGCCCAAAGTGACATCCATGTAGTCGAGTGTAATGTTGCCGTCTTCATCCATGTATGCCATGGTATGTTTGAGAAAGTTTTCATCATCACGGGTATCATAGTCTTCACGGAAATGAGCACCCCGACTCTCTTTTCGTGCCAGAGCACTTTGGGCAATAAAGAGTGAGAAGTCAAGCATGTGTCCAAGTTCAATAGCTTCTTGAAGATCGGTATTGAAAATTTTTGACTTGTCGTCAATACGGCAGTTTTTATGAAAACGTTGGCGCAGTTCTTTAAGAATTTCTACCTGTTGGGCCAGCGTTTCTTCTGTTCGAAAAACCCCGGCGTTATCCGTCATACTCTGTTGCAACTCTTCGCGCAGTCCGGGTACCGTATCGGTTCCGTTGCGGTTGAGGATTGTAGTGACTTCGCTAATGGCGGTGTTTGCGTCATGTTCATGGGCAGTACGCAGTTCTATGCCTGCATCGAGATCTTTAATGATACTCTGTCCGACATGACGACCGAAAAAGAGTGCCTCCAGAACTGAGTTTGCCCCCAAGCGATTGGCTCCGTGAACACTCGAACATGAGCACTCTCCGGCAGCATAGAATCCTTCTACAAATTCGGAATTGTCTTTGCGGACATGTCCGTCTTTATCCATGGGAATACCGCCCATGGAGTAGTGCGCCGTAGCACTGATTA